>NZ_CAWUDJ010000003.1:0-296917 GCF_963920875.1 Anabaena sp. CCY 9910
CCAAAACAGTATGTTTTGGTGTAAAGTAACATCGTAATTTTGTGTGATTTCCCTCGGTAATAACTCTAGTTCTTCAGTAATAGATATTTCCAAAACAGTATGTTTTGGTGTAGAGTAACATCGTAATTTTGTGTGATTTCCCTCGGTAATAACTCTAGTTCTTCATTAATAGATATCTCCAAAACAGTATGTTTTGGGGTACAGTGACATCAAAATAAGTTTTTTGACACAAAAAATTAGTGAAGTACTAAAATTGACCATTACACTAAAGACGGGTTGCAGCTTTAGTTTCAAAATCGCTAATAGTATTGATATAAAAAGATTTTTGCCGGGGCAAAAGTCTAGCAAGCATCCGTTTTTAGTATAAATAATGTTTTTCATGTTGCTTTGCACAGGATACTAAGCAGAAATCTAACATCTCCTTCCTCACCTTCAGCATACACTTGTGAATATATGTCAAATGTTCAGTTAGACAAGACTTACCTAGACTTACGTGAACCTGTATTTATCAAATTGCGTAAAGGTTCATGGTGGTTAAGATTAGTAACACTTGTTATTGTAGATTTTTCTCTTCTATTACTAGCTTGGGTATTGGCTAAAAATTATTCTACAAATTATAATTGGTTTGATATAAAAAGCTTTTCATCTATATCAATAGCTGCTGCTATCCAAATAGGTGCATTAGCTATCCAGGGTAATTACCACTCTGGTAAAAAATGGTATGATTACTTAAATATTCTGAAAACACTGACTTTTGCACATGGACTAATATTATTTTTCTGTTTACTATATCAGCCAATAATTGAGTCTAAGAGTTCATCATTAATTATATGGTCGTGGGTATTTAGCACAACCTTTGTTTGTTTTGGTAGATATATTGTATACCTTAAGCTTAATTATCTACGAAGATTTAAATTATTAGGTAGGGCTAAAATATTTATTATTTGTGAATCTCAAAAGTACGAAAAATTCGTAAACCTAATCAATAAAGACGAGCGTTACGTCTTGCTAGGACAAGCAAATGCTAATTGTTTAGATAGAGATTACCGCCAAGAAACGTTAGGGAAACTTAATAAATTGGGTGTAACGGAAATTTTCGTTTCTTGGGATGCTATCAAAAACAGAATTTTTGTCTGCTGGCTATTTCAGGCTGCGGGAATTGCAGTACATATTGTCCCAATGGAACTAAATCCGATTCATAGAGATATAGATTTCAATAGAATTGGAGGGATGACTTATTTAACTTTTGATTGTCCAATAATCACAGGTAGAGATTTTTGGATTAAGCGGAGTTTTGATTTTTGTTTTGCTAGTTTATTTTTATTGTTGACTTTTCCTGTATATCTAGCGATCGCCATAGCGATTAAACTAGATTCTCCTGGTACAGTCTTTTACAAACAAACTCGCATAGGCATACGGGGAAAACAATTTAAAGTCTGGAAATTTCGCACCATGAAGTCTGATGCGGAAAAGATGCAAAAAGAGTTGGAAGCTCTGAATGAAGTGAAGGACGGCATTATCTTTAAAATCAAAGATGACCCAAGAATCACCAAGGTTGGTAAATTTCTCCGTCGTTACAGCTTAGATGAATTACCTCAAATCTTTAACGTCTTGTTGGGAGAGATGAGCTTAGTTGGTCCTCGTCCTTTACCTACTAGAGATGTAGAGAAATTCTCTGAGCGTCATTTTATCAGACAAGAAGTTTTACCTGGTATTACTGGTCTTTGGCAAGTTTCTGGTCGCTCAAATATTTTAGATTTTGAACAAATAATCAATTTGGATCTGAATTACATTGAAAACTGGTCACTCCGCTTAGATTTTGAAATCCTACTCAAAACAGTACGAGTAGTTTTGAAAAAAGAAGGTGCTTATTAGGGAAATGTCCAGAGAAATTTGATTTTTCATGATAAAACAATCGGTGATTTTAACTTTGTATGGAAAAACAGTTAAGGAAATATCCCCACAACCAGTGCATTCATCAGTTATTTGAAGAACAAGTAGAACGCACACCTGATGCAGTGGCTGTTGTTTTTGGTGAACAACATTTGACTTACCAACAAGTAAATCACCGAGCCAATCAATTAGCGCAATATCTGCGAACCTTGGGTATAGGTGCAGAAATGCTAGTAGGAATTTGTCTAGAGCGATCGCCAGAAATGATCATTGGATTGTTAGCAATCCTCAAAGCTGGGGGAGCTTATGTACCTTTAGATGCAGGATATCCACAAGAACGCCTAGCTTTCATGCTAGTAGATACCCAAATTCCAGTGTTATTAACCCAAAAAGAATTAGTCAAAAAATTACCTAATCATGAGGCGCGCGTAATTTGCCTTGATACTGATTGGGAAATCATCAATCAACACACACCAGAAAACCAAAATATTAGCATCACACCTGATAATTTGGCTTATGTCATGTATACCTCAGGTTCTACAGGACAACCCAAAGGTGTGAGTGTTGTTCATCGTGGTGTAGTCCGCTTAGTCAAAGAAACTAACTACGCTAACTTTACTAATACAGAAATATTTTTACAACTTGCGCCCATATCTTTTGATGCTTCCACATTTGAAATTTGGGGTTGCTTACTCAACGGCGGAAAACTCGTTTTATATCCCAGTAACACCCCATCTATAGATGAATTAGGACAAGTTATTCAAAAATATCAAATCACTACCATCTGGTTAACAGCAGGCTTATTTCATCTCATGGTAGATGAAAATATTCATGCTTTAAAACCCTTACGTCAACTGTTAGCAGGTGGTGATGTTTTATCCGTTTCTCACGTCCAAAAATTTCTAAAAACAGTAGAAAATTGTCAACTAATTAACGGTTACGGCCCCACAGAAAACACCACCTTTACCTGTTGTTATCACATCAAAGACCCAGTCAGACCAGATAGCTCAATTCCTATTGGTCGCCCCATCGCTCATACCCAGGTGCACATATTAGATGAAAATTTGCAACCAGTAGCAATGGGAGCAACAGGAGAATTATATATTGGTGGCGACGGCTTGGCACGCGGTTATCTCCATCGTCCAGAATTAACCAAAGAAAGATTTATTGAATTAAATAACTCAAACTTTCAATCCCTAACTCTATATAAAACAGGGGATCTAGCTCGTTATTTACCAGATGGCAATATTGAATTTCTGGGACGAATTGACAACCAAGTGAAAATTCGCGGCTTCCGCATTGAGTTAGGAGAAATTGAGCGAGAGATTTCTCAATATCCTGATGTGCGAGAAAACGTCGTTTTGGCTCATCAGACGGCAACAGGCGAAAAGAGATTGGTAGCTTATATCGTGCTACATCAAAGCAGTTCATATAAACAAGAACAATTACGTAATTTCCTCCAGCAGCGATTACCAGACTATATGTTGCCATCGGCATTTATGGTTTTAGAATCATTGCCGTTAACTGCTAATGGCAAAGTAGATAGACATAAACTTCCCACTCCCAGCAAAGAACGTCCCCAACTGGAACAAGTATATATTGCACCCCAAACTGATTTACAACGGCAGTTAACCAATATTTGGTCTGATGTTTTGAATATTGAGCCAGTGGGTATTGATGACAACTTCTTTGATTTGGGTGCAACTTCGACCTTAATTATGCAGATAGCTGTGCGAGTACAACAACAACTAGGAATTGAGCTATCGGTGGTGAAACTGTTTCAGTATCCTACAATCGCTGGCTTGGAAAAATATTTAAATGTAGAGCAGAACACTCAACAATCCTATAACCAGCTGCAAAGTCGCGCTCAACGCCAGCAAGCAGCAGCTTCTGCTCGTCGTCGTCATAGTCAACGGGGGGTTTAAGCAATGGTGAATATGAAAACAGTGGAAAACCAAGAGCCTCTTGATGGTGTTGCAATTGTTGGTATGGTAGGACGATTCCCAGGTGCGAAAAATGTCCAGGAATTTTGGGGAAATCTTTGTGCTGGGTTAGAGTCAACTACTTTCTTTCAAGATGAGGAGTTAGATCCCAGCATAGATCCGCACCTCATACAAGATCCGAGTTATGTGAAAGCTAGAGGGATAATTCCTGGGGGAGAAACCTTTGATGCTGCCTTCTTTGGAATTAATCCCAGAGAAGCCGAAGTGATGGACCCCCAAAGTCGGGTGTTTTTAGAACTAGTTTATGAAGCGCTGGAAAACGCCGGTTACGATGCTGAAGCATACAGTGGCTTAATTGGTTTGTATGCTGGCTGTGGTCAAAATACCTATTTCGCTAATCATATCTGCGGTCGCCGGGAAATTATCGATCGCGTCGGTGAATTTCAGACAATGCTGGCCAATGAAAAGGATTTTTTGACTACCCGCGCTGCCCATAAGCTCAACCTCAAAGGCCCGGCTGTTAGTATCAGTACTGCTTGTTCTACTTCTTTGGTGGCAGTCATTCAAGCCTGTCAAAGCTTAAGTAACTATCAGTGTGATATGGCTTTAGCTGGTGGTGTGTCCATGACTACACCCCAGAACAGTGGTTATATCGCCCAAGAAGGAACTATGTTATCTGGGGATGGTCACTGCCGTCCTTTTGATGCCAAATCTCAAGGCACAATGTTTAATAATGGTGCGGGATTAGTAGTATTAAAGCGTGTAGAAGATGCAATACAAGATGGCGATCGCATCTATGCAGTCATTCGAGGCTTTGGTATAAACAATGACGGTGCTGACAAGGTAAGTTTCACTGCACCTAGTGTAGATGGGCAAGCCGAAGCCATAGCAATGGCTCAAGCCTATGCTAACTTTCATCCAGAAACGATTTCTTACATTGAAGCTCATGGTACTGCCACATCTCTAGGCGACCCCATTGAGATTGAAGCTTTGACCCAAGCCTTTCGCATCCATACCAATAGCAAACAATTTTGTGCGATCGGTTCTCTCAAAAGTAATGTGGGACATTTAGTAGCGGCGGCTGGTGTTGCAGGTTTGATTAAAACTGCCCTTGCCCTTTATCATCAGCAGATTCCGCCCAGTTTAAACTTTGAGGCTCCAAATCCCAATATTGATTTTGCCAATAGTCCTTTTTATGTCAACACTCAATTAACTCCTTGGCCGCAAGGAGAAACGCCCAGGCGTGCTGGTGTGAGTTCCTTTGGTGTGGGTGGGACTAATGCCCACATTGTCCTAGAAGAAGCACCAGCGATTCTACCTTCTAACTTATCCCGCCCCAGCCAGTTATTATTGCTTTCAGCCAAAACCAGTACAGCTTTAGATACAGCTACAGCAAATTTGCAGGAGCATTTACGAAACAATGCCTCCATCAACTTAGCTGATGTTGCCCATACCCTACAAAGGGGACGTAAAGCCTTTAACTATCGGCGCTTTGTGGTTTGTCAAAATACTAAAGAGGCCATCACCACGCTACAGTCTTTAGAACCCAAGCGCGTGTTGACTCGCCACACACAAGTCCGTGATCCCGAAATTGCCTTCATGTTTCCCGGACAAGGTTCACAATACGTCAATATGGGATTTAATCTCTACAGCCGCGAAATTGTGTTTCGGCAAGTAGTAGATCAGTGTGCAGAAATTCTCAAACCAATATTGGGTAGAGATTTGCGAGAAATTATTTATCCAGTAGCCACGGATATTGAAACTGCATCTACAGCACTGCAACAAACCTGCTTTACCCAGCCTGCATTATTTGTAGTTGAATATGCCCTGGCGCAATTGTGGCAAAGTTGGGGAGTGAAGCCCCAAGCAATGATCGGTCACAGTATTGGGGAATTTGTGGCTGCTTGTCTTGCCGGTGTCTTTAGTTTAGAAGATGCCTTAATGCTGGTAGCTAATCGTGGTCGATTGATGTGGGAGTTACCCAGGGGGGCAATGTTATCTGTGCGTTTGTCCGCCCCAGAGGTAGAAAAACGATTGACAGGAGAATTAGCGATCGCCGCCATCAACAGCCCTTCTCTATGTGTGGTTTCTGGAACCACAGAAGCGATCGCCGCCTGGCAGACACAACTAGAGACAGCAGAAATTGTCTGTCGTCTGTTACACACATCCCACGCATTTCATTCTCCCATGATGGAGGCGATCGTTGCTCCCTTTGCTGAGTTAGTCGGGAAAGTTAAATTATCGCCACCCCAAATTCCCTTTGTTTCCAGTGTTACAGGTGATTGGATTACCCCAGAAGAAGCCACCAATCCCATGTATTGGGCCCAGCATTTGCGCCAGACAGTCAGATTTGCTGATGGTGTCAAAACTTTATGGCAGCAGCCAGAACGCCTCTTACTAGAAGTAGGGCCACGCACAACCACCACCACCCTAGCACGGCAACAAGCTAAAGATATTAAACAACAAATAACCATCGCCTCTCTCAGCGACAATGCCGATAACGAGGCAGAATGGACAGCCCTACTGCAAGCAATGGGGCAACTATGGTTAGCAGGAGTCACCATCAACTGGAACAACTTCTATCAAGAAGAAAGACGAAAACGTATTCCTCTACCTAACTATCCCTTTGAACGTCAACGCTTTTGGATTGATCCTCTACCCCATCCCAACCGTAATACCAATCACAAACCTGCCCATTATCAACTAGAAAAAACTCAAACTATGTCAGCCCAAACTACACTCATTTCACTGCTAAAAGAAATTATTGAAGAAACCTCTGGACTAGAAATTGCCAGCGTTGACGCATCAACAACATTTCTGGAAATGGGTTTAGACTCTTTGTCTCTCACACAAGTTGGACTGGCATTGAAGAAAAAATTCAAAGTTAAAGTTTCACTGAGACAGTTACTAGAAGTTTATCCAAATTTAGCAACACTGGCTGATTTTCTCCAGCAAAACCTATCTGCCGAAGCTTTATCTGCATTAGTTCCTTCCGAAACAACATCACCATCCGCCACCTTAAGCCTGCAAGAAGTTTCAACAAACGGCTCAAATGGCAAGAATGGCAAGAATGGTTCTACCCCATCCCCAATGTTGCTAGTACCTCCAACTTCAACAAATGGAAATGGATCAAAGAATGGCTCCTTACCCCAAGTTTCTTTGCCCAATGTAGCATCCAGCGCCCTCGAAGGGGTGATTAATCAGCAGCTACAAATTATGGCTCAACAACTAGCGCTGCTGGGTAATAACAGTCAACCTGTAACTGTGCCAGCCGTAAACGGACAAAATAACGGTGTCAAATCAGAAAAACCCGTTACCCAAAGCAACCAAAAACCAGAACCACAAGATTCTACAGAGAATCTTCCCAAGAAAGTTTTTGGTGCAGGCGCTCGCATAGAAACCACTCAGACTAAAACTCTCACACCGCAACAACGCACTTATTTAGACAGCATTATTCAAAGATATACACAAAGAACTCAAAAATCTAAAGAATATACTCAAACCAATCGCCCTCATCTAGCAGATCCCAGGAGTGTTTCCGGCTTTAACCCAACGATGAAAGAGATGGTTTACCCAATTGTGGTATCTCGCTCATCGGGTTCTAAACTTTGGGACATTGACGGCAATGAATACGTCGATTTAAGTAACGGTTTTGGCCTGAATTTGTTCGGTTGGTCGCCTGCATTTGTCACAGAAGCCATCGAAGCCCAGCTTAAGCTCGGTATGGAAATTGGACCCCAGACCCCATTGGTGGGAGAAGTTGCCAAGCTGATGTGTGAAATAACCAACTTCGATCGCGCCGCTTTTTGTAACACAGGTTCAGAAGCAGTACTAGGAGCGATGCGCCTGGCACGAACCATTACAGGACGTAACTTAATCGCCATCTTCTCTGGAGGTTATCACGGTATTTTAGATGAAGTTATTGTTCGTGGTACAAAAAAACTGCGATCGATTCCCGCAGCCCCTGGTATCCCCCAAGAAAAAGTAGACAATATCTTAGTAATTGACTACGATGCTCCCGATGCTTTAGATATTCTCAAAAGTCGGGCTGATGAATTAGCTGGTGTCATGGTGGAATCAGTACAGAGTCGCCGCCCAGAATACCAGCCAAGGGAATTTCTCCAACAATTGCGACAATTCACTGAACAAGAAGATATTGCCTTGATTTTTGACGAAATTGTCACCGGCTTTAGGATTCATCCCGGTGGCGCACAAGCTCATTTTGGCATCAAAGCTGACATTGCTACCTACGGCAAGATTGTAGGTGGTGGTTTACCTATTGGAGTCATTGCAGGCAAATCGAAATACATGGATGCGTTGGATGGTGGCTTTTGGCAATACGGAGATGATTCTGTTCCAGAAGTTGGCGTGACTTATTTTGCCGGAACTTTTGTGCGTCATCCCCTAGCATTAGCGGCAGCAAAAGCAGTACTCCAACATCTACTAAAGAATGGACCAAGCTTGCAACAACAGTTAAACGCTAAAACTGATCAGTTTGTGGCAGAACTAACGGATTATTTCCAACAAATGCAAGCACCATACACTGTTCACAATTTCGGTTCTCTGTTTATGGTGAAGTCTGCACCAGAATTCCTCTACGGAGACTTATTATTCTACTTGATGCGGGATAAGGGAGTGCATATTTGGGATCATCGACCATGCTTCCTCACCACAGCTCATTCTGATGCTGATTTGTCCTTAGCAATGGCAGCCTTTAAAGAAAGTATTGCCGAAATGCAGTCTGCTGGTTTTTTTTCTGCCCCAATTTCAACAGCTAACAATAGTCCAGAATCATCTAAGAACCTTCGTAACCGTCCACCCCAACCCGGAGCTAAATTAGGGCGAGATCCTGAAGGTAATCCATCCTGGTATGTTCCAGATCCTCAACGACCAGGGAAATATTTACAAGTCAGTAGTGTTTCTTAAAACAGATTGACATCAGCCTATCTCTGTTGTTTAAAAAACAGGTTTTTGCTAATAAAGCAACAGAGGTAATTTTTATACATTGAATTGATTTTCTTTTCAAAATTTAATTTTAGTAAATTAGCAAAGCAATATGACTGTAATAGCCTCCCCCTATCAAAAATATCAGTTTTTGAAAAAAGTTTTAAAGAACATTCCTGTCATTTCAGATTACATCCGTTATCACTGGAGTTTTTATAGAACTCTAACTGCTTGCCGGGGCGTTTATCGTAACTTTCCTGAGGCGTTGCGGGCAACTCCAAAAGGGGCTAAAGCTGGCTACAACCAGCCTGAAATTAGTAAACATCCATCCGCAGCAAAATTAACAGCAGCCAGGGAGGCTAATGAGTTTAATAGTCAGGATTATCCAATCCTTGTCTGGCTTGCGTCTGCATTCAGAAATAGTTCAACTGTTTTTGACCTCGGTGGTAATGTAGGACACGCCTACTATACTTCCAAAAAGTTTTTGCAATATCCTCACAATTTGCAATGGTTAGTATGTGATATTCCAGAAGTAGTTAACGCAGGAGAGGAGTTAGCAAAAAAAGGCAATAACCCAGGCTTATCTTTTACTGTAGATTTTTCCCAGGCGGAAAATTCAGACATCTTGATTACTTGCGGGACTCTTCAATACATAGAACCATCATTGGCAGAGATGTTGAATAAATTGAAGAAAAAACCTCGTCACATCTTGATAAATCAAGTACCATTTTACGACGGAGAAACATTTATTACACTACAAAATATTGGTTATGCTTTTTGTCCTTACAAAATTCAAAATCGCCACGAATTTATTGCATCACTTTCAGCAATTGGATATGAATTAATTGATAATTGGAAATTAGAGCGTTCCTGTGCTATACCTTTTCATCCTGAGAGATTGGTTCGTAACTATCAAGGATTCTATTTACGTCTTCAATAGTTTTAGATGTAAATTTAGATGAGGAACAGACTGTTAATAGTTCATCGAGATATAGCTTTCATGACCAACGATGTAAAACATATTAAGCCTCTGACTTCTATACGAGGTATTGCAGCTTTATCAGTTGTAATACTTCATTTTTCTTACTATGCCTTACCAAAAACAGGCGTAATTTTGTCATCCTATAGTGCTTTTTTCTATAACAGCTATTTATGGGTTGATTTTTTCTTCATCCTGAGTGGTTTTATTATGACTCATGTTTACATCAATCATTTTTCATCTGGAGTCAATTTACATAAATACTGCTCATATTTATTTTCGCGCTTTGCTAGGATTTATCCCCTACATATATTTATATTGATTCTTTTTATTGGATTAGAGATTATAAAAATATTTTTACCAAATGCTGATCCTTTTACAGAAAAATTTAATTTAACTGCACTTTTTGCTAACATTTTTTTGTTGCAAGCTTTCGCTCTTAATTGTCCACCATTATTTTGGTGTAATACCTATTGGAATGAACCAGCTTGGTCAATTAGTGTAGAATTTATTATTTACTTTATATTTCCATCCCTCTTGATTAAATTGTTAAACAATCAGCAGAAAGATGATTTGTTAATTTACTTTTTTAGTCTGACATTATTATTCTTGGTCACACTAACCAGAGGTAATCTAGACAGCATTATTGGAATACCTTCAATAGCTAGATGTGGACTAGAATGTATTATTGGTATTATTACTTATAAGTTATATCGCAAAGGCAATTATCAAAAATACTGGAATAACAATTTATTAGCCATCGTATCTTTATTGTGGATATTTTTGATTATGAATTTTAACTGGGATGATTCGCGTCTTATTCGTAGTATCCACGACTGGATAGTCTTACCGGGTTTTTCGCTACTTATCTTATCTTTATCCGTTAACAAAAATAATGTAATGACAAAATTTCTTAAATCATCATTTATCGTATATTTGGGGACTATATCTTACTCTATTTATATGGTTCACTGGTTTATTCAAGAAGCATTAAAAGTTTTTTGGTTTTATAAGTTTAATGTTACTTTCGGAAGTACTTTTAACGAATATCAATCTATGATATCCTTGGGTATATTTATGGTAATAGTATTATGCAGTGCATCATTAATTCATAACTTTATAGAAGTACCTGGGAGAAATTCTTTAAAATATAAATTTTTAACTAAACAATAAAACAATATCTTCATCATTAATAGCTCACGAGTAAAATACAATCTTCTTTATGCGTGAGCCAACTTGAAATTTATTAGCCTACTCTCATAGCAAGAGTTACGATGTTTTATGAAAATATTACCTATAGAAAATCAAACTGAATTGACCGCTATTGATTTCGATCCATTTGCAGATGGTGAATTATTATTAACTGCCCCTGCTACCGAATCTCAAAAAGAAATTTGGGCATCTGTACAGATGGGGAGTGCTGCTAATTGTGCTTATAACGAATCCCAATCCCTAAACTTAAAAGGACAATTCAATTTAGAAGCTTTTCAATCTGCTATCCAACAGCTAGTTCAACGTCATGAGGCTTTACGAACAACCTTTAGTACTAATGGTAGTACACTCTGTATTGTGGCTTCGTTACTAATTGATATTCCTTTTATTGATGTTTCTAATTTAGAGGTTCAAGAGAGAGAAATAAAAGTAGCTGAAATCTTACAGCGAGAAGTAGGACAACCTTTTGATTTAGAACATGGCCCACTATTTCGAGCAAAAATAATTAAATTGCATCCCCAAGAACATTTAGTTACTTTAACTGCCCATCATATTATTTGTGATGGTTGGTCTTGGGGGGTACTGATGCCTGATTTGGGTCAGATATATTCTGATTTGCTGCAAGGGATAA
Organism: Anabaena sp. CCY 9910; assembly: GCF_963920875.1. Lineage (NCBI taxonomy): Bacteria > Bacillati > Cyanobacteriota > Cyanophyceae > Nostocales > Nostocaceae > Anabaena > Anabaena sp. CCY 9910. Next base: position 11,603 of record NZ_CAWUDJ010000003.1, read on the forward strand.
CGCCTGATTTAGAAGAGCCAGACAAATTTAGTGAATACGCTATTTTACAGGAAGAAGAAGAACAAACATCAGAAGCGATCGCCACAGAACAATATTGGTTAGAGCAATTTTCTGACTCAGTACCCGTAGTAGACTTTCCTACAGATCGTCCCCGTCCACCACTGAGGACTTTTAACGCTGCCCGTGAAGACTGGCAATTAAAACCCGAACTAGTTACCCACCTCAAACAACTAGGAACAAAATTTGGTTGTAGCTTTATGACAACTATTTTGGCAGGGTTTGAAGTTTGGCTACATCGCTTGACAGGGCAAAAAGATTTAGTTGTCGGTATTCCCGCCGCCGGACAAGCTGCCTCAGGACAGTATAATCTTGTGGGGCATTGTGTAAATTTATTACCACTGCGGACTCAGATAGATAGCCAAAAATCTTTTAGTCACTACTTACAAACTAGACGTTCCACCATCTTAGATGCCTACGATCATCAACAATTTACCTTTGGTGGCCTAGTCAAAAAACTGTCACTGCCACGGGATTCTAGCCGGATTCCTTTAGTGCCAATTACATTCAATATTGATCAAGGATTGGATAGTGATAAATTACCCTTCGCTGGATTGGAAGTAGAATTTTTCTCTAATCCTCGCTCATTTGAAAATTTTGAACTGTTTATCAACGCTACAGAATTGCGTGGTCAACTGACACTGGAATGTCAGTACAACACTAATTTATTTGATGCTGATACTATCCGCCGTCGCCTGGCAGAGTTGGAAACCTTGCTATTGGGTATAGTGTCTAACCCCGATCAAATTATTGCTAAGTTGCCCATCTTACCAGCCGTTGAGCAACAGTTATTAGCAGTATGGAACCAGACTCAAACTGACTATCCCCAAGATAAATCCATACACCAGTTATTTGCGGAACAGGTAGAGCGCACCCCCGATGCTGTGGCCTTGATATTTCAAGAGCAACAACTTACTTATCGAGAATTAAATATTCGAGCCAATAAATTGGCGCAATATCTGCAAACACTAGGAGTAGGGGCAGACGTTCTGGTGGGTATCTGCGTTGAGCGTTCCTTAGAAATGGTGGTTGGTCTTTTAGGCATCCTAAAAGCAGGTGGCGCTTATGTACCACTAGATCCTGGTTATCCACCAGAACGCCTGGCTTTCATGCTGGCAGACACCCAGATTCAATTATTATTGACTCAAAAACATCTAGTTGAAAAGCTACCTACCCACACTGCAACATTAATTTGTCTAGATACCGACGGGGATACGATCAACCAAACAACAGTAGAAAATCCCGTTAGTAACGTCACAGCCAATAACTTGGCTTATGTGATGTACACATCTGGTTCTACAGGTCAGCCCAAAGGTGTCAGTGTTATTCATCAAGGCGTAGTTAGATTAGTCAAAGAAGCTAACTATGTCAGCCTCACCGATAAAGAAGTATTTCTGCAAATTAGCCCCATCTCTTTCGACGCTTCAACTTTTGAAATTTGGGGTTGTTTGCTCAACGGTGGAAAACTAGTAATATTCCCTCCAAACACACCATCTTTAGACGAATTAGAGCATATTATTCAACAACACCAGGTAACAACTCTGTGGTTAACGGCTGGGTTATTTCATCTGATAGTCGATGAAAAAATTGATGCGTTAAAACCCTTACGTCAACTATTAGCAGGTGGTGATGTTTTATCAGTTTCCCACGTCCAGAAATTCCTTAGCACAGTAGAGAACTGTAAATTAATTAATGGTTATGGACCAACGGAAAACACAACTTTTACTTGCTGTTATGACATCACAGCACCACTAAAACCAGGGGCTTCTATTCCTATTGGTCGCCCGATCGCCAATAGCCAAGTTTATATATTAGACTCTCATTTACAACCAGTTCCCATTGGGGTCACAGGTGAACTGTACATTGGTGGGGATGGTCTAGCGCGAGAATATTTCCATCGCCCTGATTTAACTGCTGAGAGATTTATTCTTCATCCTTTTAGCTCAGATCCTCAATCACGCTTATATAAAAGTGGTGATTTGGCACGCTATTTACCCGATGGCGAGATTGAATACCTGGGTCGGATTGATAATCAGGTAAAAGTCAGTGGTTTCCGCATAGAATTGGGTGAAATTGAAATCGCATTTTTGCAACATCCAGCAGTCAAAGAAGCTGTTGTAGTTGTTAGAGAAGATACTCCTGGAGAGAAACTCTTAGTTGGTTATTTTGTTGCAGAAACTGGTCAAGATAACTTGTCAATCATCTCGGAATTACGTCAATTTTTAAAACAACAACTCCCAGAATATATGGTGCCAAAGGTTTTTATGGCACTGGAAGCTTTACCACTAAATGCTAACGGCAAAGTTGATCGCCGAGTACTACCAAAACCTGATTCTTCTCGTCCAGAATTAGAAGCAAATTATGTCGCACCGCGCACTCCCATTGAGCAACAAATTGCTGACATCTGGATGCAGGTTCTCAATATCAAACGGGTGGGAATTTACGACAACTTTTTTGAACTGGGTGGATATTCTCTAGTAGGCATCCAAGTCATCTCTCGACTGCGCCAAGCCCTGCAAGTAGAAATCTTGATGTCCAACTTATTTGAACTACCAACCGTGGCAGATTTAGCAGAACGAGTAGAGACTCTGCGTTGGGCAACTCAGAACGTTCAAGCTACTGGAGTTGAAACCGCAGATGATTACGAGGAAGGTGAGCTATGAAAACATTGGATGAACTCCTATCTGAGCTACGTCAGCGAAATGTGCAGCTTTGGCTGGAAGGCGATCGCCTACGCTATCGGGTAGCAAAAGACAGCCTCACCCCAGAACTGCTAACAGAGTTAAAGTCTCAAAAAGCGGAAATCATTGACTTTCTGCGGCGAATTACCACAGTAGCCAGTTCTCAAATTCCTCCAATCGTATCCTGTGAACGGAACGGCAGCTTACCACTTTCTTTTGGTCAACAAAGGTTATGGTTTCTCCATCAGTTTGAACCTGATAGTTCCTCAAATAATATGCCAGTGGTGGTGCGTTTTACAGGCAACCTCAACGTTACCATCCTCGAAGAAAGCATTAACGAAGTCGTCCGTCGTCATGAAGTTTTGCGGACAACTTTCCCCGCCGTCAATGGAAAAGCTACTCTACTCATCGCTCCTGATATTTCTTTACAATTGCCAATAATTGATTTGCAGTCAGTATCAGATGAAGAACGGGAGGCTGAGGCTTACCGATTAGCAACTAATGAAGCTCATCGACCCTTTGACTTGGCTAACGGCCCCATCTTGCGAGTCTTACTGCTCAGGTTGAGCGAACAAGAGCATCTGCTAATTTGGAATATGCACTGCATAGTTTGTGATGGGGCTTCATCTGATGTGTTTTATCAGGACTTGACCACCATCTACAAAGCTTTGGCAGAGGGAAAAGCATCTCCATTATCTCCTTTACCACTACAGTATGCTGATTTTGCTCACTGGCAACATCAGTGGCTACAAGGAGAGGTTTTAGAGTCCCAAGTAAATTACTGGAAGCAAAAACTAGAGGGCAGTTTACCTATTATTCAATTACCTTACGATCGCCCTCGTCCTGCTGGCGCGCAGACTTATCGGGGCGATCGCTCCGCCCTACTGCTACCAAAATCTCTGAATTATGCCCTAACAGAATTGAGTCAAAAGTGGGGTGTAACTCTCTTTATGACTCTACTGACGGTGTTTGAGCTACTACTCTACCGTTATTCTGGGCAAGAAGACCTGCTTATTAGCTTTGCCAGTGCTGGTCGGGGGCAGGTGGAAACCGAAAGACTCATTGGATTTTTTTCTAATACTCTTGTCTTGCGGAGTGACTTGGCAGGTAACCCAACTTTCCGCCAATTGTTGGGTCGGGTACGTAAGGATTGCTTAGAAGCTTATGCCCACCAAGACCTACCCTTTGAACGGTTAATTGAAGAACTCAGACCAGAGCAACGCAATCGCGGCACCTCATCACTATTTCAGGTGAAATTTTCCCTCAATCCCCCTTGGTCGAATGGTCGTGGCATGGCATCGGTGGAGTTGCCTGATTTGAAGATTACTTCCCTGTTTGGTTACATCTATCATGGCAAGACCAAATATGATTTGACATTGGTGTTACGGGAACAGGATAACGGACTGGGCATGGTATTTGACTACAATGCAGATATGTTTGAGTCCAGTACCATAGAAAGGATGTTGGGACACTTCCAGAATTTACTTGAAGGTATTGTAGCTAATCCAGATTGTCCGATTTCCGAATTAACTTTGTTAACACAGCCAGAGCAGCATCAGCTTTTAGTTGAGTGGAATCATCGCCAAACTGCGGATATCAAAGATGTTTGCATTCATCAATTATTTGAGGCTCAAGTCCAACGCACTCCCCATAATATTGCTGTAATTGAGCATAATCAACAACTAACTTATCAAGAACTCAACGAACGTGCCAATCAATTAGCTCATTATTTGCAGACATTAGGGGTAGGTGCAGGGATATGTGTTGGTTTATATTTAGAGCCATCCCTGGAAATGATTGTCGGATTGCTGGGTATTTGCAAGGCCGGAGGAACATACATACCAATCACCCCAACATCCCACCAGGATGCTCTAGCTTTCATCTTAAATGATGCTCATGTATCTTTATTGTTAACTAAAAAGTCCTGGTCTGAGAAACTACCTGAGTGCGAATCCAGCATTATTTGTTTGGATAGTGATGAAGAAGCGATCGCCCCCCACAGTCGGCAAAATTTAGTCACTCAGGTAACATCTGGGAATCTCGCCTGTGTAATATATACACTCAATCCGATAAATAAACCCGACGGGATCGCCATGAGCCACAGCAATTTAGTTAATCATGCTGTAGCTATTCATCAACTTTGGGAAGTGAGCGCAGGCGATCGCATCCTAGTGTTTTCTGGTATCAGTAGCGATACAACTATCGAATCACTATTCCCCTGTTGGATGAATGGTGCTAGTGCAGTTATTCAGCCCCAAACCACCCAAAACTCAATCACAAATTTCTTTTCGTTCATCGCCCAACAGCAGATTACAGTTCTCAATTTACCTACTTTCTTTTGGTATAAAATACTGAGAAAAATATCAAACTCTCAAGCACCTTTACTTGAAAGCTTACGCTTGGTAATGGTTGGCGGCGAAAAAGTCTCACGTACTGCTTATGAAAGTTGGATAGAACTGGTCGGGAAACAAACACGCTGGCTCAATGCCTATGGCTCAATCGCCACAACGTTCACTGCCACAGTTTACGATCCACAAACAGCTAGTAGTGAAACAGAAATTCTCATCGGTCAACCCATAGCCAATACTCAAATATACATTCTCGATCAACTATTGCAACCTGTACCCGTTGGCGCTCCTGGAGAAATCTACATCAGTGGTGTTGGTGTCGCTAAAGGCTACTTCAGACGCACTGATTTGACATCTGAGAGATTTATCCCTCATCCCTTCAGTGACAATACTCATGAACAATTGTATAAAACTGGAGATTTAGCCCGCTACCTACCAGATGGCAATATTGAATATTTGGGACGCACTGACAACCAAGTGAAAATATGTGGTGTCTGTGTTGATTTAGAACAAATAGAAGCTCTACTTCATCAACATCAAGCCATAACTCAAGTCGTGGTTATTGCTACTGAAGTAACTTCTGGCGAAAAGCAGCTAGTAGCTTACCTCGTCACTCAACCAGAACAAACTCCTACAATTGATGATTTACAAACTTTTCTCTCACAAAAAATTCCCCATTACTGGATTCCTTCAGACTTTATTTTCCTAGAATCTCTACCTGTCAATACCAACGGGCAAGTCAATCGTGGCGCTCTCCCAGAGCCTAATTTCATCAAACAAAAATCAGGAGCTAATTTTGTAGCTCCTCGCAATCAGCTAGAAATAGAGTTAACGAAAATTTGGGAAAATGTTTTAGGTAAACATCCAATAGGATTAAAAGACAACTTTTTCGGGTTGGGAGGACATTCACTTTTAGCACTACGAATGTTTTCTCAGATTGAAACTATTTTTGGTAAAAATCTCCCCCTAGCTATCCTCTTTCAAGCACCGACAATTCAGCAATTATCTGACATTTTGCAACAGGAAGGATGCTCAACTTCATGGTCTTCACTTGTTCCTATCCAACTCAATGGATCTAAGCCACCTTTATTTCTAATTCATCCAATTGGTGGTAACGTTTTAGAGTATTCTACCCTTGCTCGTTATTTAGGTGAAGAACAACCCATTTATGGACTACAGTCCTTGGGATTAGATGGTAAGCAAGCTCCTCTGAACCGAGTTGAAGACATGGCTAACGCCTATCTTCAAGAAATACGTAGCATTCAACCTAATGGGCCATATTTCATTGCAGGTTATTCCTTTGGTGGATTAGTAGCCTATGAAATGGCACAACAACTATACACTCAAGGACAAAAAATAGGACTCTTAGCCTTATTAGATACAAGCTGTCCTAACTTACAGATAACTCGTCCATCATTGACTAAATTTGTCCGAGTTCATGTAAATAATCTTTGGAAACTTCAACCCCAAGAGAAGTTGATTTATATCCGCAATTGGTTGAAGTGGTATTTAAAAAATAAAAATACCAGAGATGTTTTAATTCAAGATTGGCAAGAAGTTTTGGAAAACTCTCATATTGTCAATGTTATAGATGCTAACGTACAAGCTTATGAAAATTACACAGCTCAACCGTATGCAGGAGCAATGACTTTATTTCGCTCTAGCATACAGCCAGTGAAATTGTCAGACAATATTGATTTGGGATGGCATGATTTAGTCACGGGAGGTTTAGAGATTCATCATCTTACTGGAGATCACAGCAGGTTACTCAAAGAACCCCACGTCCAAAAATTGACAGAACAATTGCAAATCTGTTTAGAGCGATCGCTAACAGACAATACTTTGCTTTCTGATGATTTAAATAAATTTCAACAAAGGCTGATTTCTCATGTCGGGACAACGCAAACTAGTAGTCAATTCTCTATCAATGTTAGTAAATAAGTTAACACAAGGGATTACAACCTTTGTATTAACTGCGGCTATAGCTCGTAATCTCGGCGCTTCCTCCTTAGGGCAATATCTTTTGGCTCTCAGCTATTACTACATTTTTGTGAATCTTATATCTCAAGGTTTTAAGACCTTGTTTACTAGAGAAATAGCTCGTGAGCCAGAATTAACATCAGAATACCTAGTAAGCGGTACTTTATTACAGTTTGTTTTTAGCATTATTGGTTATTTAGCCCTAGTTGTTGTAGTATTTTTACTACCATATAATGCCGATACTTCATTCATTTGTTACGTTATGGGCTTGACTATTGTACCTTTTGCCCTTTCCAACATCACGGAGGCAATTTTTCAAGCTCAAGAAAAAATGCACTTAATTGCTATTTCTACTGTACCAGTTTATATTCTCCGTTTACTGGTGATGATCTGGGCGATTCAGCTAAATTATGGAGTTGAGTATATTGCCGGAATTTTACTATTTTCTGAATGTTTGATTTTGGTAATTGAATGGTTATTATTGACTCAGATAATTAAACCTAAATGGCGCATTAAGCAAGATTTTATCTGGAAAACTATCAAAGCAGCCCGCACGTTTGTTGCTATTGAAGGGATAGGTATTATTTCGAGCAAATTAAATCTACTTATTTTATCTATTTTAGGTAGTGAAGTCTTAGTTGGCATTTATGGGGCAGTCATACAGCTTTTACAGCCCTTTATTCTTGTTTCTAGTAGTATAGCTTTGGCTGCTTTCCCTAGTATGTCCAAAGCTGTTGCTATAGATAGAAATCAACAACGCAAAGTGGCAGAAGATGTAATTAACATCTTACTTTGCATGAGTTTACCGTTCTTTGTAGGGATTTTATTATTCTCTCATGACTTATTATCCTTGGTATACAAAGATCAAGGTATTACAGAAGCAGCAACAACCTTAAAACTAGTTTCTTTTGCACTGATTTCAACTAGCTTTTCGGGAATATTTGGCTATTTATTGATAGCAAATAGCTTTGAAAGATTTAACTTAATAGAAGCAGTATTAACTACTTTAGTAGGAGGTGTATCAGGTATTGTTTTAATTGGTCAATATCAATTATTGGGTGCTGCCTTGATGAGTCTGTTTATGAGTTATACTAATTTGTCTTTTTTCGGATACATCATCTATCGCCGTCTATTCTCCCTAAATTTTCGGCGAGTTTTAATCCGTCCTTCGTTGATTACCACTTTTATGACTGCTATTTTTTTCTTACTTAAAGCAACTAATTTGAATTTTGCATGGATTTTAATTTTTGCATTTTCCATCTATATTATGCTAATCTCCTTGTTGGCTGTTCGTCAATTTGGAGGCTTTAATTCTGTCTACAAAAAAATTCTTAGTAAAGGGTGAATTTTAAAATATATCAAGAAAATATTTATATGAAACCTGATATATCCGTAATTATTCCTGCATACAATACAGAGGTCTATATTGCCAAAGCAGTAGAATCTGTTTTATTCCAAACCTGGAACAATTTTGAACTAATTGTGGTAGATGATGCCTCCACAGATTGCACAGTAGATGTAATTAAAAGTTTTACAGACCAACGAATCAAATTATTTGTAAACTCCAAAAATACTGGCGCAAGTGGTGCGCGTAACCGCGCTCTTCAGGTGGCTCAGGGTAAATGGATTGCTGTTCTGGATGCAGATGATTGGTATGCACCAGAGCGATTAGAAAAACTATGGCAAGTAGCAACTTCAGAGAATGCTGACATTGTTGCTGATGATTTATATCTTGTACAAGATGGTCAAGATTTTCCGTGGAGTACAGCCATTCGTGAAAGTGGAGAAATAATTAATAACTTAAAAATAATTGATCCAGTATATTTTGTAAAAACAGATGTCTACGGCAAAAAAGGCTTGCGTCTTGGTCTTTCCAAGCCTATGTTTAGAAGAGATTTCCTCATCAAAAATCATATCAAATATGATGAAAATCTCTTAGTAGGGGAAGATTTCTGGTTGGATATGCAGTGTTTAGTTATGGGAGCTAAATTTGTTCTCGTCCCACAGCCATATTATTACTATCGTTGCCGTCAAGGTTCCTTAGTATCTTCTAATCAGAAAAAAACTCTTGAGTTATATTGTAAAAAAGTGCAAGAGTTCATCAAAGAACAGAATTTAGTCTATCAAAATCCTCAGTTAGTACAAGCTTTATCTCATAATCTTGCAGTGTTACAAAAAAATCTAGCTTATCATCGAGTTGTTGAACCAATTAAGAAGAAATTATGGCTATCTGCTTTGCACGAAATTTTCAATTATCCTTATTTTTTTATACATCTTTCTATGAAAATTCCAGGTATAATTAAACGCAGAGTTAAGTACTATATATTACAAGATAAATCAGCATTTAGAATTTATAATTAATAATAATATGAAAGCTAGAAATTCTAAATTTGCTAATAGTCAAAATACAAATATACAAGTTAAATTCGCTAAGTTAATCATGAAGAGATTTGGAAATTTCCCTATCTCACCTGATATCTATGTAGGAGAATTAGAAGAAGTTTTCAATCATTCTATTTTTGTCAACGGTACACATCATAAGAGGAAAGAAATTATGCTTCATTCCTCCCAAAGTAGTTATGAAAGTGAAAAAGCCTATTCTTTATGTAATTATTTTGGCAAAGACCTAACTCCCTATTTAGAAAATAAAAATGTCCTAGACTTGGGCTGTTTTAATGGAGGCAGAGGTATAGCCTGGTTTGAGAAATTTAACATGGCATCAATTACTGGAATTGATGTCAAACATGAATATATTGATGCAGCAATGCAATTTGCTGGATTGAAAAACATAAATGCTAAATATTTACTAGCTAAAGGAGAGGAACTACCTTTTGCTGATAAAACTTTTGATGCAATTGTGGCCTTTAACGTTATGGAACATCTCCAAAATGTAGAAAAAACTCTGATTCAATGCGATCGGGTTCTGGGTTCAAATGGAGTTTTATGTGTTGTTTTTCCCGGTTACTATCACCCTACAGGACACCATCTAGACTTGGTGACAAAAATCCCCTTCATACATTACCTTTTTAAGGGTGAAATTTTGATGCAAGCGTATTATGAAATTTTGCAAGAGCGTGGTGAAGAAGCTCATTGGTATTATCGTCATTCATCAGAATTGAAATCATGGGAAAAATGTAATACCATTAATGGTACTACAGTTGCTAAATTTCAAAAAATAATCAAGACACAAAACTGGCAAATAGTCCTAAAAACTTGTAAGCCAATTGGTAACGTTGGCAGAAATATTTCTCAAAATGAAATAATCAATTTAGCCTCAATTCTTCTATATCCTTTGGCATCAATGCCAATCTTACAAGAATTATTTCTACATCGAATCACGTATATTTTGCGAAAACATACAGACGAGAAATAAGAAATTTTATTGAAAATATTACAATTTAACGAAAATGGGTAAGCATCGAATTAAAGTCGTTTTATTACATTTTGCTTTTAGTGAATATACCATTCAATTGGCAAATAGTTTAGTTAAATATGTTGATTTAATACTGATTCATTCAGAAGAAATATATAGTCAATGCAAAGATGTTCTTAATCCTCATATTCGAGTAATTCAAATTAAAAAACCCCGCATTCGTGATCCTCGCAACATTAAGGTGATAACAGCAATGATGCGAATGATTCGAGAGATAAACCCTGATGTACTCCATGTCCAAGAAACTAACGATCCTTGGTATGATTTAACTCTGTTATTCAGTAAAATGCCGCCTCTGGTAACTACAATTCATGACATATATCGTCACCCAGGCGATCGCGATTTAACACCGGGCGCTGAATATACTCGCAGAATAGCTTTCTACCGTTCCCAACAACTAATTGTCCACTCCCAGTCACTTCAAGATATCCTCATCACACAGTTCCGCTTACCTCAACAGCGAATTAACGTCCTACCTCACGGAGAGTTAGGTAGTTTGTTTCAAAGTTGGTCAAGTGGTCAAATAGCACCTCGTGAGCCTCATACATTACTATTTTTCGGGCGTATCTGGCCATACAAGGGTCTAAAATACTTGCTGCAAGCTATCCCCTTAGTTGCAGAACACATCCCCGGAGTCAAACTTATCATTGCTGGACGGGGAGAAAATGTCAGTGAATTATTGCAGGATGCAGACAAAAAACACTACGAAATTCTCAATAACTTTATCCCTACCGGAAATGTCGCCAATTTATTTCAACGAAGTGCGGCTGTTGTTCTACCTTACATTGAATCTTCACAGAGCGGTGTAGCAGCGATCGCCTATGCGATGGGTACTCCTGTAATTGCTTCTAATATTGGCGGTTTGAGGGAAATAGTCCGACATGAACAAGACGGACTGCTAGTACCACCGTGTGATGTCCAGTCTCTTGCAGATGCAATCATTCAGCTATTAAGTGACTCTCACTTACAACGTCAGATGCAAATCGCCGCATTAGAGCGTTGTCAACAAGACTTGAACTGGTCAAACATTGCAGATCAAACAATCGAAGTTTACCACCAAGCGATCGCCGCCAAGAGTACATCTTTGATGACCAAATGAAAAAATATCTCCTATTTGCAGAAAAAGCTTTTACAGTTCTGTCTCTACTCCATTATTCAGGCGCTCCTCTGGTTGTGATTCTGTCAGGGGGAGCAAGTGAAGGTGACGATTCAATTGCAGCTCCTGATTTTGCCTTAATTCAATTCATATTTTTAATCATTTACTTCATTACCTTCGCCTTACTCGTTGTGCGTTGGAAAAAAGTAATTCAATTAATTAATAAAGATTGGTATATATGGCTTTTACTCCTAGTAGCTATATTTTCTATATTTTGGTCTGATGTACCTGCAATGACACAAAGTCGCGTCATCGCTTTATCAGGTACACTTTTATTTCCCCTTTACTTAGCCAGTCGCTACACATTAAAAGAACAATTACAGTTACTAGCATGGACTTTTGGCATAGCGATCGTAGGTAGTTTTTTATTCGCCTTCGGTTTAAGAAACTATGGTCGTATGGCTGGAGTGCATTTCGGCACATGGCGAGGAATATATAACCATAAAAACGTTCTTGGGAAAGTTATGGCTCCCAGTGCTATGGTGTTTTTACTTCTGGCTCTTCAACCAGAAAAAAAGCGTTGGCTATTTTGGGGAGGGTTTATAGCATCGCTCTGGCTAATTATTGCTTCAAAAGCATCATCACCTTTTATAAATGTTATTACTTTAAGTCTTTCATTATTTTTATTTCGGATTTTAAGGTGGCGATATAACTTTATGATCCCCGCGTTAGTGGGAATCACAACATTAAGTACTATTGCATATATATTAATGACTACTAATGCTGAAGCCATAGCAGCATTATTAGGCAAAGATTTAACACTCACTGGACGAACTAATTTTTGGCCTTTGATCATCGATAAAATAGCCGAACGTCCTTGGTTTGGTTATGGATATGGTGCATTCTGGCTAGGATGGACTGGTCCTTCCGCCGATATTTGGTACTCCTCTGGCTGGAAACCACCAAATAGCCACAATGGTTACTTAGACCTTTGCCTTGAATTGGGATTAGTAGGCTTATCACTATATGTAATTGATTATTTACAAGGTCTACTCAGGGCATTAGCTTATGTGAGGTCAGTTAAAACATCAGATGGATTTTGGCCAGCAGTCTTTCTTGTGTATGTTGTGTTATCAAATCTCACAGAAAGTACATTGCTTATCCAAAATAATTTCTTTTTTGTGATTCAAGTTTCCATATTACTATCACTAAGAATATGTGAAGAACAAAAAACAACTCCTTCCAAAATCAAGCATAAAAAGAAGATTAATTACTCACAAAAAAAACACAAAATGCTGTAATATTTTTGTGTTTTTACTACCTAAGATTTCAGAGGTTTATGAATAGAATCTATTATCAACAGTCTCCTCTAAAAGTTTTAATGCTCGGTGCTAGTTTAGATGTCCAAGGTGGGATTACGTCAGTTGAAAAACTGATTATCGAAAATGCGCTCCCAGAATTACAAATTACTCATGTTGCTACATTTGCACCTGGATCTGGACGGCATAATATTTTCGTATTTCTACGATCAATTAAAATACTGATACAAAACCTGATACAAAGAAAAACAGACTTAGTCCATATTCATTTCGCTGAGAGAGGCAGTACTTTCCGAAAACTAATTCTTGTCCTTATAATTCTTAGCTTTCGCCAGCCCTTTATTCTTCATGCTCATGGCGCAACATATCAAGAATTTTTTGCCGATCTTCCTAAGACATTGCAAAAAATTATATCTAATTTATTTAGGCGATGTAGTCAATTTATAGCTCTATCAGAAAGTTGGAAGTCTTATTATTTAGAAACATTTAATCTTGATAAAAATCAAATTTCCGTACTACATAATCCTGTAAAAATGCCAACTTTTATTCCTGTAAGACGACAAAAACAATCGGTAAGATTTGTCTTTCTTGGAAGAATTGGTAAACGTGGTGGTGCGCTAGACGTAGCAAAATCTGTTATGAAGTTCCCTCAGCAAGATAAAGGCGCATTTGATCTTATTAAAGCATTTGCAGCCCTACCCGAAGAAAATAAAAAATCTGCTGAATTGGTTCTAGCTGGTAATGGAGATTTAGATAAAGCTCAACAACTAATTCAAGAATTAGGTCTTGAAGCTCAAGTAAAAATTAGCGCCTGGCTCAATCCTGAACAAAGAGATGCTCTGATAGCATCAGCAGATGTTTTTGTTTTACCTTCATATAACGAAGGCTTGCCTATGTCAATGTTAGAAGCCATGTCATGCGGTTTACCTGTGATTGTGACACCTGTTGGTGGCATACCTGAAGTGATCAATCACAATCAAAACGGCATATTAGTGCAACCAGGAAATAAACAACAGTTAGTACAAGCCATGCAGCAACTTATTAATGACGAAGATATGAGGATTGCGTTAGGTAACGCTGCCCGCCATAGTGTTGAATATTTTGACGTTAAACACTACATAAATTCTTTATCAGAAACTTATTTCTCGGCAGTTAAATGTAGTAATTATTTAGTTAATTCAACAACAGAAATGGAATCAAAATATTAATTCTATTCAATAACTAAATCCATAAAATGCAGAGATTTTTGTTTACATTTAACCTTAACTAAGATAGGAGATTCATCAAAATGAAGTTAACTGTTAAAGAAACATTACCCTTAGAATATCGTTATATTTTGGGTATGCGTGTCGATGCTACCAGTTATGAAGATGCAACCCAAAGAATTTTAGCTTGGTCAGCTAACAAAGAAAGCAAGTCTGTTTTTGCTGCTAATGTTCACATGACAATGGAAACTCATGACAATTCCAAATTTGCAAGAGTAGTTAATAATACTGATTTAGTTACAGCTGACGGTATGCCTTTGGTATGGGCTTTAAAAGCTCTTGGCATCAAAAATGCCTCCAGGGTATACGGGCCAACTCTCACTTTACACGTGTGCAATGCGGCTGCAAATTTAGGTGTTCCTGTTGCTTTTTATGGTGGTACAACAGAAAGTCTGGCCGCATTCAGTAAATTTTTAAGAAATCAGTTCCCAGGCATTAAAATTGTTTCTCAAATTGCACCGCCTTTTCGTCCACTTACACCAGAAGAAGATGAAGCTTTCACCGATGAAATTATCGCATCAGGAGCGCAAATCTTATTTGTTGGTATTGGTTGTCCTCGGCAAGAGTTTTGGATTGCAGAACATAAGAATATTATTCCAGCAGTAATGCTTGGTGTCGGAGCAGCATTTGATTTTCATTCGGGTCGTGTTAAGCAAGCTCCAAGCTGGATGCAAAACATAGGTTTGGAGTGGTTTTTCCGGCTCATAATGGAACCAAAAAGGTTATGGAAGAGGTATTTTAAGCATAATCCTCGCTTTGTATTGTTCTTTATGATGCAATTAGCTTCTAGAAAATTAAAGTTCAAATAATTTTAGTTTTATTCTCAGAGAGGTGTTCAAAATATTGACAGCAATCAAGCAACATTTTTTTTATGATGAGGTACAAATCTTTAACATGGGGTGTTTTTACCATTCTGATTTTTGGCTTAACCACAATATATGTTAGCAAAATTGTCAATGCTAACAATGGAGATTCATTAAATCAGGAAGCAATTAAAAACAACTATCTATGGGCAGAGTTTGAAGCACAAGAATTTGGTCGAAACGGAGATGTCAGTCAAAGTTTAGGTACAACATACTACGTTGATCAAAGTCTTGGAAATGACAGCAATCCTGGTACTACAGAAAATCTAGCATTTAAGACAATACAGAAAGCTAATCAAATAATAAATGAGGGAGATATTATTTATGTGAAAAATGGTACTTATGACGAAAACATTACAGTAACTAAATCTGGAAATCCCAATAATTGGATTGTGTTCCAAGCTTTTCCTGGACACAAGCCATTTGTTAGAGGAACTCAAGACGGTACTTTTAGAGTTTCTGGTAATTACATCAAAATAATTGGGTTTAGAATTACTTCTACTCAACTCGGCTCTGGAATCCATGTTGGTAATGGTAACCACCATACGAAAATTATCAACAATGAAATTCATGACTCTGGGTGTGGAGGAATTTCTGGTCAAGAGACGGATTATCTTTACATTGAAGGTAATATTGTTTATAGAAACGCATTCAAAGCACCTTATCAATGTAGTGGCATCTCCATTTATCAAGCTAAAGCATTCGATAATAAACCTGGATTTCACAATATCATTAGAGGCAATATATCTTACTTTAATGAAAATAAATTACCGAGAGAAAATGGTAAAGTTACTGATGGTAACGGTATTATCATTGATGATTTTCGACATACTCAAGGTCAAGGGCAAACATCAAAATACACTGCTTGGACTTTGATAGAAAATAATATCGTTTTTGATAATGGTGGCAGAGGGATTCATGTTTTTCAAAGTGATAATGTTGTTGTCCGAAACAATACCACTTTTAAAAATCTGAAATCTGATAACTTGGAAGGCACTCTTAATGGAGAAATTAGTACATATTTTTCATCTAATGTGCATTTTTATAACAACATTGCCTACGCTGCAAATAAGTCTAAAAAAACTTTTGTAGATGATTATTCTCAAAATAACAAATGGGATTATAACTTGTCATACAATGGCTCTATTTTAATCAATGATGGTCATTCTGATGCTAGTTTGGGCAAAAATAATCTAGTTGACTTTAATCCTCTTTTTGTTAATCCATCTATTATTCATGGTGTTGCCAATTTTCGCTTGCAAGCCACAAGTCCTGTGATTGACGCAGGTACATCAATGAGTGCAGCTAGTAGTGATTTTAATGGTCAAAAAAGACCTATAGGTTCAGGATATGATATTGGAGCCTATGAGTTCAAATAGAAGTTAAAGATTAGAATATATTTCAATAATTCACTCTTTATGTTAAATGAAAATACTCAACAAATCACAGATTTCAGTCATAAATATAATTGTGATTTTGGCTCCATAAACGAAAATTATTTTTTTAGATTTAAGTCTGGATAAACTGTAATTTTTACTACTCATTTAAGATTAAATAAGTCATGAAAAATCAACGTGATACATTTATTGATGTTTTTAAAGGAATACTTATTTTATGGGTAATCAATATTCATACAATAGTTTGGTCTGGTGATTCCTATATTTCAGATAATATACAACAATTATTTCTCTTGATGGATGTTCCCGTATTCTTTTTCATATCTGGCTATTTGACTAAATCCTCTAATTTTCTTTCGTCCTTAAAAAAATCACTAAGACAATTTTTGAGTTTGTATTATCGATATGTTTTTATTAGTTTAGTACTTATTATCTTTATTTCATTGGGATATTTAATCCTCAAGTATTTAGAAATTACTTTATTTGAAATTATAAATATACCTGTAAAAAATATACTCTTTACTAAAAATCATTTTAACTTGAACGATGTATTTTCAGCTATTATTTCTATGTTGAAATTGCGTCCTAATAGTGAATTTTGGTTGTATACCACCTTAGGATGTTATGATTATAATCTTTGGTATTTACGTACATATTTATTAGTATTACCATTTTTAGGTATAGCACTTTATGTAATGAGGTCTTTTAAACGAAAATTTATTCTTATATTATCGCCATTATTGGTTTTTTATTTTCTATGGTATTTAGAAATAAACCAAATTGTTCATTTCAAAAAAACTATTTTTTTTGGTTTATTTTACCTGTTTATCTGTCTACTAGGTGCATTCTATAAACAACAGGAATTAAGAATTAATTTGCGATATTTAATATTTTCATTCTTGTTAAACATAATATTGATATATCCTGTTTTTTTAATAGATAATGGAAGAATTTTAATTCAAGCTCATAAATTTCCTCCATCCTTTCTATATCTGATTTATAGTCTTATACCAATTCATATATTTATTATTCTCAAACATATTTGGAAATATCCCCGGAAAAAACGTATTCGCAAAATCGTGCGTTGTTTTGAATGGTGCGGGCAAAATGTTTATCCTATCTATATTCTCCAATCGGTGGTTTGTTCACTCCCGATACGCTTGACTACTCATATTCATAATTATGTACCTAATTTTCTTCTATATTTTCTTGTTCTGACATTCAATCTATCTATTACGTTACTTGTGGTACAACAGTATTTAAGGTTTGAATCACTGTGTATGAATCTAAGCAACACAATAACATCAATAAAGTTTTACAATTACCTTAAAAAATAACCACCAAGCATCATGTAATGTAAAATTATGTAAAAATACTTAGAGGAGTGACTTCTACAAGAATAATCTACTAATTTTTCTTGTTGGTTGTGTTGTGAAACACTTAGATTTTTATATTTACTGTAGTTTTAAAACTAACATCGTTCATACAGAGTCTTCATAGAATAAAATTATGCAATCAAAAGAATCGATAGATTTAGATTTAAGCAGATATTTTGCTGGACTGAAGCGTCGTTGGTTAGTAGCTATTAATATCTTTACGGTAACAGTTGCTCTTAGTGCCTTATCTACCACCTTGCTGAAATCATCCTATGAAGCAGAAGGAAAACTTTTATTCAAAGTACCATCTTTTAAGATCATAGGTCAAAATTTATTAGCTAGTGGTTCAGAAGCTGAAGGGGATCTTAAATCACTAGTATCTAGCCAAAACCCTATTAATACTGAGATAGAGGTTCTCTCTTCTCCGATGATACTAGACAAGGTAATAGAAGAGCTAAATCTGAAAAACAAACAAGGTAAACCCTTAAATTCTAATACTCTCAAATCTGGACTAACTTTAAAAATTATTGGTGGTACAGATGTTTTAAGAGTGGCTTATAAAAGTCGTAATCCTGAAGAAGGAGCAGCGATTGTGAACAAGGTGATGGACTTATATTTAGAGAACAGTATTCTTACAAGTAGATCAGAAGCTGAAAAGACCAGAATGCTGATTGCTCAACAATTAAATCAACCCAAATTAAATTTACAAAGAGCAGAATTAGCCTTACGCAGTTTTAAAGAGCAAAATAAAATCGTCAATCTTGCAGAAGAATCTAAATTAGCAGTTTTACAAATTAACAATTTAGATACTCAGGTTGCTAATGTCAGTTCAGAATTAGAAAAAGTTACATCTAAAAATAATACACTCCGCAAGCAAATTTCTCTGGATGTAGAGCAAGCGATCGCTATAAATGATCTCTCTCAATCCCAGGCAATTCAATCTATTTTAACTCAAATTCAACAAGTAGAACAAAAACTCGCTTTAGAACGTAGTAGATTTCTGGATAACGATCCGAAAATAGTTGATTTGGAAACTAACAAAAAAAATCTGCAAGATTTATTACAAAAACAAACTAACCAAATTATTGGTAGTCAAGTAAAACTACCACAGACAAAGTTCCCACTTAGTGAACTTAAGCAAAGTATGATTAGAGAATTTTTGCAATCGGAGCAAGAACGATTGAGTTTAATTAAAAAATTAAATTCTTTGTCTAAGTCTCGTGCAGATTACGAACAACGCTTACGAATTATACCCCAATTAGAACAAAATTTAGGTGAATTAGAACAAAATCTTGAAAGTGCTCGCTCGACTTATCAGACTCTATTAACTAAAGTTCAAGAATTAAGACTAGCAGAAAGTAAAAATACTGCAAGTGCGAGGATTATTGCTAATGCTTTGGTTCCTGATAAACCAGATTCCAGAAATAAAATAATTGTTATATTGCTAGGTATTTTATTTGGGATATTTTTGTCAATTACTACAGTTTTATTTTTAGAAATAAGAGATAGATCCCTAAAAACAATTCAAGAAATTAGAGAAATATTTGAATATACTTTACTAGGAATTATTCCTTCAGCAACTACGAAGAAAATAACATCTTCCCATCGGGATGTAGAGTTAACTAATCTGGAAGTAGCTGTCAGAGATACGCCTGATTCATTGACTAGCGAAATGTATCGCATGATTCAAGCTAATTTAAGATTTCTGAGTTCTGATCAAGTTCTCAAAAACTTAGTAATAACAAGTGCTTTACCTAGAGAAGGTAAATCTACTGTTTCAGCTAATTTAGCTGCTGCGATCGCTCAATTAGGACGTAGAGTTTTATTAATCGATGGAGATATGCGTTCTCCATCTCAACATCAATTCTGGCAATTGAATAATTTAGTAGGTTTAAGTGAAGTACTTGTTGGACAAGTAGAATTTATTACTGCTATATCTAAGGTAATGGATAATTTGGATGTTTTGACAGCAGGTGTCAGACCTCCCAATCCGTTGGCTTTGCTAGATTCAAAGCGAATGGCTGCATTAATCGCTGATTTTTCATCACAGTATGATTTTGTGATTATTGACGCTCCTCCTCTGCTTGTTGCGGCTGATTCCCTAACTTTAAGCCACATGACGGATGGAATTTTATTAGTATCTAGACCTAATGTAATTGATTCGGGTAGTGCCTGGGCTGCTAAAGATACATTAGAGCGTTCTGGACAAAAGGTTTTAGGTTTATTGATTAATGGTGTAACCGAGAAAAATGAATTTAGCAGTGATTTTTATGTTGCTAAAAAACATGAGTTCGACGAAACTAAAAAATGGCAAGAGGTAGTGCCTGTGGGGCAAACACATCCAAATATTAAAGATCAATAATCAAGGTGGAATTGCCAAAAATAACCATTTTTGGGCAAGTTGTTGATATGAAATAACCTATAAAGCTTATTCTACGGTTCATAACTTTACGAACGCCAACTATCATTTATGGGCAAGTTCGTCTTGAAGCCGATTTTGAGCCATTAGCTGAAAAATTCCCTCAAGTATTTGCTAGAAGCAAAGCACAGTAGGCGTTTAGCAGTCTGAGCATTTCCTTAGCGTACAATTTCCCGTTTTGGCTCGATGACCCCTAAATGGAGTTAAAAAACCTCAAAGCTTAATTACAGAAAGCCGCCGCTTTGTGTTGGTAATTGGTAATAGGTAACTGCCGCTATTACTGATTACCAAATCCCCACTCACAAGAGTAAGAGTATTGTATTTTTACTTTATTAATAAACTCTCAGGCACAATCTTAAAAACAACAAGCGATCGCTAATTCGGCATGACGTACTAAAGTATCTTTATCTAACATCTGTACAGAATATTCTGGAGTTACCGTCAATAGTCTTTCGATTCTCTCCTTGGCGGAATCTACTACTGACTCAGCCAAGCTACCATTAGCTACAGAATCAGCAAAATCTTCCGCAATTTTATATGTACGCTCGATAGAAGACGCATGGATATTGCGAGAAACAATAAATAAATCACAGCCAGCATTAAAAGCCCGTGCAACTGTACCACGTTCCATAAACATATCGGAAACTGCTTTCATGTCTAAGTCATCAGATACAACCACACCCTGAAAACCAAGTTCTTCCCGCAGTATAGTTTTGAGGATGGGGCGGGATAGGGTAGCTGGTAAATCTGGGTCGATTTTGGGAAATAAAATATGGGCAGTCATAATTAGAGGAATCCCTTCCTCAATCAAAGCTTTGAAGGGTATAAGTTCTCGATTTTGTAATTCCTCTGGAGTCAGGTTGAGGATTGGTAATTCCACATGGGAGTCTTTGCTAGTATCACCATGTCCAGGGAAATGTTTGGCGCATCCCACAATTCCGGTTTCTGTCAGTCCCAAATAATATTCCCGCGCACCAGTAGCCGCAGTTTCAGGAGTATTACCAAAGGCGCGAGAACCGATAATCGGATTTTGCGGATGGGAATAAATATCAGCTACAGGTGACCAAGATAAGTTGATGCCTAAAGATTTTAATTCAATTGCCGTGGCTTTTGCTACTTCGCGGGCGTGCGATCGCAACAACAACGCCTGAGGAAATCGCGTAATCGGTAAAGGTGTCCTGACAACGCGTCCTCCCTCATGGTCTAAGGAAAAAAACATCGAATCGCGTTCTGTATATTCTTGTATCTGGCTATGTAACTCCTGAAAAGTCTCCAGCCAAACCTCGTAAGGTACACCATCTACAAAGTTTTTAGCAAAAAATATTACCCCTATTGGTTTCAATTCACCCAGAGCGCGTTTATCTTCATCACTCAAACTAGTACCAGAAATACCCAGAATTAAGTGATTTCCAAAGCGTTCTAGTCTCTGCAATGCTGGCATAATGCTTAACCTATAGTTGTGTAGCTAAAGACTGGATTAACAGCATAAATAATCTCAGCCCTTATCCTACACCCTCGACAGAGGTAATTAATACCAATTCAAAACTCAAAATTAGGAAAGCCAAACAGAATATGGGTTTGGATATAGCGTTTGCCAATCTGCTGAGAAACTGAGTAAACCACTAATAAAATTTGGCAATCTCCCTTCGGGTGACGCTCTCTACGAGACGCTAAAAGCGAACGCAAACTCGCTACCGCTACGCTAACACCAGTCGTCTACGAAGAGAGACCCTCCTACAACGCTGGTTCACCGCGCCCCTCTGCGTTTTCCTCCGCGCCCCTCCGCGTTTAAAAAGAATAAAATCTGTACCTCACTTGCTTAGGAATTGCTATATATCTGTTTTATTAATCATGAAAACTTGTGAACGAGTATCAAAACCTCACCCATGAGTCTTTTATTCTCGTGCGCGAGTATTAAAACCTCGCCCATGAGTCTTTTATTCTCGTGAACGAGTATCAGAATCTCGCCCATGAGTCTTTTATTCTCGCAGGCGAGTATCAAAATCTCGTGAATGAGTCTTTTATTCTCGTGCGCGAGTATCAAAATCTCGCCTACGAGTCTTTTATTCTCGTGCGCGAGTATCAGAATCTCGTGAACGAGTCTTTTATTCTCGCAGACAAATCAAAACTTTGTTGAGATGCGCTATCACCCCACCCAACCTACCATAACGTTTTTGCCAACCACGAATTACTAACCACCAAAGAAACACGATTTTAAGCCTCTCCCCGCGTCGGGGAGAGGTTTGGAGAGGGGTTCTTCCAAATACATTCTCCTCTACCCAAAGTCAAAGCAGAGCGTTATTCTCCCACATAAATCAAAATCTCATCGTGTGAAGCAACAGCGCAACTCAACCTTATATATTGAGAGCAAGCTGCACAGGGAGTTAATCACAAATCTAACTCAGTCCTAACTGTTGCTTTAACGCTTCTGGCATATTAATCGCTGTATCTAGTCCTCGTACATTCTCCCAGTTTGTCTTTTCATCCCATTTGACATCTCCCAAAAATTCATCACTGAGGTTTGCACCATTGAGGTGTGCGCCATTGAGGTATGCGCCACTGAGGTTTGCGCCATTGAGGGATGCGCCATTGAGGGATGCGCCACTGAGGGATGCGCCATTGAGGGATGCGCCATTGAGGTGTGCGCCACTGAGGTCTGCGCCTCTGAGGTATGCGAAAATGAGGGATGCGCCACCGAGGTGTGCGCCACTGAGGTCTGCGCCTCTGAGGTTTGCGAGACTGAGGTCTGCGCCTCTGAGGGATACGCCACTGAGGTTTGCGCCTCTGAGGAATTTGCCAACTATCTTAATAAAGTTCCTTAAACCCAAGCCATCACTATAATTAATGATGCAAAGTAATTGAGTTGTCCAATTATCTTCCTGCGGTTTCCCAGATGGATAAAAGACAATTTCTGCTTTCAGCTCATCTCGCCCTTGAGCATAGCGGTGTAACTCCAACAGCAGAATCATCACATTCAACCCAGCGTAAACATCCACCTGACGCTGACCTAACCCTTGAATTCCATACCTTTGCAACTGTCGCAACTTCTTCTGGGGTAAAGTCTCTTCAGCCGTGTCAATAAATTTCCCTTGACACCATTTACCGTAAAACTTGTCTAACCGCTTAAATAATTCCACCCACGGGAAATCTTGACTCTCAGTTAACAACCCCATCAAGTAGTCTACAATTTCCTGTGTTAACCCACCGTAACCGAGTAAATCATAGATTTCCCAATTCATCACAGCTTCAGAAATAATTGGCTGTCTCCCCTCATCTGCATCATAATCTTGCGTCCAAGCCTTAAGCCGTGCTTTCAGGCGTTCAGCAAAGAGAAACTCACCGAAACTTTTATGGAAGAACTCAACCCCGCCTTCTTGTTTTTCCGCCGGACGAATGTAAAATGCAGCCAAAGCCGTTTTCAGTGCTTCATTCCCCAGTTTCTCTTTCGCTTTTTCAATTAAAGCCTTCGCTGCTTCATCTTCTTGTAAACGTGCTTCTAACATCGACATAGAAGCAAATTCACCACCAGACTGCACAACACAAACCGCAGCTTCCATGAGAATGCGTTTTAAATCCTCCGGCTTTTGTTTAGTGAACTCAATATTTAAATCAGTCCCATCTGCTTCAGAACGCTGTTTAGTCAGTACCCAATTTACAGCTTCTTGGTAAATGATAATTTTAGCGGTGCGATTATCACTTGCTTGCTCTAACTTATGAATATCTAACTTCCCATCTCGATACATTGCCGCTAATAAGTAGAGCAGTAAAGGTTCCTGAGCTAATTTCTTAACTTCATCGGGGCATTTATCACTTTGTAAAAACTGCTCAAATGCGATGGTTTTACCTTTATTTATTTGTAAGGCTTCCCATTTATTTAACCATTGCTGTTGGAGTTGTCCATCCATTTCGACAATCTCCACCCGTTCTAAATTGCGGGGTAAATCAGCAATACCTTGTAAAGCCATCGACCTACCAGTAATAATAACTCGATGCCCCATTTCACTGTAATCTTTGCATTCCTTCTGAAATCCAGCTACTTGTTTAATAAAGTCGCCCAAGTTGAGGTTATTTCTCGTTTCAATGTGCAGTTCATCAAAACCATCAAGAATAAATAAAAATCGAGTATTAGCATTAGTCAACCAGTTAGCATCACCTTGAATAAAACCCAGTTTTAATTCGGCTTTAATAGTATTTTCTAACCGTGTTTCAAAAGTATCGATATCTCTCAAGCGAATTAAAATTGGTGTCCAAATTGGATGTAATTGTCGCCACACTGTATAAGCAAACATCCGGCAGAAAACGCTTTTACCTCTACCTGGGCCTCCTTGGATAAACATGACCTGTTCCAAGTTATCGGGATTCAACAGAATCGTTTTCGCCCAAATTTCTAAATTGAATGAATCTTTTTTTTCATCTATCTTGCCATTTGCATCTACAGGCTTGGCTTTGATAGGTACATAAATATCTTTAAAGGCAAATTTTTCATCAAAAACTAATTCAAAAGGTTTCTGCTCAATATGAGTTTTTAGATAACTATCAATACTCTGAAATCTCTCCTGTTCTCTCTGCCAATCACCCAAGGAAGGCTGAATTAAAGTTTTTATCACCTCACCCGCTTCTATCCAAGCTTTAATAATATAGCGGTGAGTGTTCCGCGCCACACGTTGGGTTAAAATTTCCGCTAGTCCTGGGGAAATATTTGCTGCTGCTAATCTAGCTAATAAGACCCGGTTGAAAGCTTCAGCTAAAGGTGATTCATGGAAACATCTGATTGCTTTATTCGCACCATCAGAATTAAATTCAACATCATTGAGCTTTTCTATTTGCTGACTGATGGCTTTAATATCTAACTTGGCATCCCAATTAAAATTTTGATATATATTTAAACTTAAAATTTCTTTGGTGCTTTCCAAATAAGCCGCTTGACTAACTATAAAAAAGCAGTCTTCTAAAGATGGGTCTTTTTGATTTATGTCACGGGCAAACTTTAACAAAGCAATGCCAATTGGCACAAATGGCAACCCTGCACCTATCACCTGCGCCATTGGCGAACACAACACATCTAATAAAGAAGATGAGTTTTGCAGGACTGATTGCAAGATTTCTATACTATCACCCTCTTCTTTGAGAGTATTGGCAGCTTCCAACACTGCCTTACCTGTCTCGACACTTGTACTTAGGCTTTCTGATACTGAAAATGACTGCCTAAATTCTTGCCAAGTTTGCCAGAAGCGCTTGCCCATCCACTCACACCCGTGTAACTACCGTTAATTCGAGCTTAGTGTAGCATTTTGAGGAGCGCCGAGTAGGGAACTTCTAGATGAATCCTTGCTTTTTACACCTTTGCGCCTACCCTTCGGGAACGCCTTACGGCGAATGCGCCTTTGCGTGTTAGCGTTAGTGGGGCGTAGCCCGATAAAAATCATCCCCTTAATCAGCAACGCCAAAAAATATCCAAAATGTAAGGGTGCGTCAGTATGGATAATTTCTGAGTATAGTTAGGTTCTATCGCACTGACGCACCCTACTAAACTCTAGACACGCCAGTGAGGTATTTTGAATTTTGAATTTTGAATTTTGAATTTTGAATTTTGAATTTTGAATTTTGAATTGATTTACCTCTTTCCCAACTTTTCCCGCAACGCCTCCGGTAAATTCAGTGCTGTCTCCAAACCCCGTACACCTTCCCATTGCTGAATTTCTCCCCATGTCATCTCTTCTAGGTTGGCTTCACTTATGTCTGTATCATCGAGAATGGCATAACTGAGGTTAGCACTACTGAGGTCTGCACCATTCAAAATTGCGCCACTCAAGTTACTACCACTGAGGTTGGCACTGTTGAGGTTGGCAAAGCTAAAGTCAGTACCCAAAAGTATGGCATCGCTGAGGTCTGCGCCTGTGAGGTCGGCTTCGCTGAGAATTCCGCCACTCAAATCGGCATCGTTGAGAACTACGCCAGTTAAATCTACGCCACTGAGGTCTGCACCTAAGAACATAGCGCCGTTGAGTCTGGCGTAGTTGAGTTTCGCGCCGTTGAGTTTGGCATAACTGAGGTCAGCTACCTCCAGAATGGCATCACTTAAGTTAGTACTAAAAAGAATGGTATCGCTCAGGTTAGTACCGTTGAGGGTGGCGTGTGTCAGGTCTGCACCACTCAGGTCTGCACGACAAAGGTCGGCGCGACTGAGGTCAACATGATTGAGGTTGGCATCACTGAGGTTAGCACCAAATAAGATGGCGTTGCTGAGGTTAGCCCGACAGAGTTCGGCATCTCTGAGGTTAACACCACTGAGGTTGGCGTGGCTGAATTCGCCATCGTTGAGGATGCAGCTACTCAAGTCAGCACGGCTGAGGTCGGCACGTTCCAAGTTAGCACCGCTTAGGTTTGCGCCTGTAAGGTTAGCGCTGCTGAGGTCGGCACTACTCAGGTTGGCACCACTGAGATTAACACTGCTGAGGTTGGCATCACCAAAGTCTGCACCTGTGAGGTTAGCACCTTGGAAGTTTGCCCCTGTAAGGTTGGCATCACCAAGGTATGCACCACTGAGGTTAGCACCACTGAAGTTGACTCCCGTCAAGTTGGCGTTTCCCAGGTATGCACCTTGAAAGTTACCACCCCGGAGAAATTCCCCCACGATATTACTAAAGTTGCCAATTTCAATGGCATCGCTATAATTAATTACCCGCAGTAGTTGGGAGGTGAAAAAGCTGTCTGTATCTGGTGGGGAAGAAGGATAAAAGTTGATTTGTTGCCGCAGTTCTTCTTGCTCTTGGGCGTGGCGGTGTAATTCTAGAAGTAAAATCAGGACATTAAGCCCGGCGTAAATATCAATCTGCCTCAGTCCAATACCCTGATTTTGTGCTGCCATCTCCATCAATTTTCGCTGAGGTAAGTTCTCGCTTGGTGGCGCATCGATAAATTCTCCTCGACACCAACGTTGATAAAAGTCTTCTAGGCGGTGAAATAGCAACTCTGGGCGAAATTCTTTTTCAAAGATAAGCAATTCTATAACTTTTTCGACTATTTCTGGAGTTAATGCACCATTACCGAGTAAATCATAAATCTCTTGTTGGAGTTGGCTACTACTAGTTGAAAATTGCCCCCTACTATCCTCTCTTATCCATGCCTCTAAACTGATTTGTAATCTTTCACATAAAATTTCTTTCTGTAAATTAACTTGAGAAAAATTTACATCTTTGGCTGGTTTTTGTTGGTATTTTCCCAGAGGTAAAAATGAGCGACTACCTACATACTTTGTTGTAGGCCTATCTGTTGACCTTGTACCCCGAACATAATTTTGTAATAGTTTCCAAACATGAGGTAGTTGTGACATTTTTTTATCCATTAATAATAAATTGTCAAGGTAGAAATATATAGATAAATTCAATGGTTTGGTGCTGTGAGAACATAAATATTTAGTATAAAATAAATCCAAGTATTTAAAATTAAAATTACATCAACAACACCTGACATAAGGATTTTCTCGGTAGAAAATTTAATCTTTAAGAGGACGATAAGGCTATATGTTCTCAAAAATTGGGGAAATTGAGCTATTTTAAGGAAATAATTCTATTTTTAGGCGCTAACTCTACCAAAACAGATGTAAAAATAATACGTACTGTTTGCTACAAAGACGATTGTTAGGAAAAATACTACAACAAAACAGCACAAAAAATCTAAAAAATGCTGTTCCTCACCAAACTGAGAAGCTAATTGCTAGCCATCAGGTAGTTTTGTGTCTTTTCCGGTGAACAGACAACTAACTAACGCTCATAGCGCATGAGAAATAATTAACGATACTTATCAGGAATAAACTAGATGAGAAAATTTACCTTTTATTTAATATTGTTCAATGGATTATTTTTAGGAATTGCAACAGCGAACGCCAAGTTATCACCTGTAGATATAGTTAATCAACATTTGCAAAATTCTCCAATTATAGATATAACAACTAAGCCTCAAAAACCCATAACCAATCAACACCCCTATATATCTACACCCTTACACCCTGCTTACACTCTTTCTTCCTCTGCTGCTATCAAGCAATCACATCAGCCTCTACTACAAAGACCAGAACAAATTTGGGTAATTAACCAAAATCAACAGGTCAAGGATCAACCCTTTATTTGGGTGGTGAATGATCATAAAAAGGCGGCACAGCAACCATTTCTACAAATTGGTAAAGCCACAGATAAACCAGAGAAGAAACCTGCTACAGAATCTAAGCCGGAAAAAAAGGATGACTTAGAATCTTTTGATGAAGTAGTAAAAGATACTGAAAAACTAGACGGTCTATTTACTCTCTATCGTCATAAAGAAAAGAATAAAATATATCTAGAAATTAAGCCAGAACAGCTAAATAAAAATTACTTAGCTACCGCAACCCTAGAATCTGGTATTGGCGAACAAGGAATTTACAGTGGTTTACCATTACAAGACTTTTTATTTTATTTCCAGAGAGTAGACAAAAAACTATCTTTTGTGGTGCGTAATGTGAATTTTCGCACAAGGGAAGGTGATCCACAAGCGCGATCGCTCGCCCGTTCGTTTAGCGATTCTGTTCTCTACTCGGTGGACATCAAAAGCATCCATCCCCAGAGAAAAACCTTGCTAATTGACTTGGGTGACTTGCTGCTGGCAGACTTAGCCGGATTATCTTTGTTTACAGGATTGACTCCAAATACAGACCAGTCCTCCTTTGGCAGTGCCAAAACCTTTCCCCACAACTTAGAGATTGAGTCGGTCTTGAACTTCTCTAGTAGTACTGGTACTAACCCTAACAATGAAATGTTATATTTCACGACCGTACCAGACAGTCGTGGCTTCACCCTCAGGGTTCACTATAGTCTTTCCCAACTACCAGAAAATAATTATCGTCCCCGGATAGCTGATGAACGGGTTGGTTACTTTATCACCGCTTACCAAGATTTATCTAAAGAAGAACGCAACGATCCTTTTGTCCGCTATATTAATCGCTGGCACTTAGAAAAGAAAGACCCGGAATCACCCCTATCTCGTCCCAAAAAACCCATTGTCTTCTGGATTGATAACGCCGTACCCTTACAGTACCGCGAAGCTGTCAAAGAAGGGATACTCATGTGGAACAAGGCTTTTCTTAAAGCGGGATTTCAAGATGCGGTGGAAGCCAGACAAATGCCAGACAATGCCGCATGGGACCCAGCCGATATTCGTTACAATACAATTCGTTGGATTAACACTGTTGATGGTTATTTTGCTATGGGGCCATCTCGCGTTAATCCTTTAACTGGAGAAATTTTGGATGCAGACATATTAGTTGATGCTAGTCTTGTCCGCTTACTCAAAAATCGATACAGCACACTTGTAGAACCTAGTCAACTCAATACCCGTACTTCCTTATCGGCATTAATGCGGAATCGGGGACTTTGTAACAAAGGTTTAGCCGCAAAAGCCAACAACACTACCCAAGAAAAATCTCCAAGACCAAATGGTTTTTTGCAGCGTTTATCCAAGCTAGCCGGTGATTATGACTTATGCTACGGCATGGAAGCCGCCAATCAATTTGCTTTTGGGGCTTTGTCCATGTCACTGCTACAAAACAACGCACCGAATCAAGAACAGCTACAAGAATATATCAATCAATATTTACGTTTAATTGTTGCCCATGAAGTAGGACATACCTTGGGTTTGCGGCATAACTTCCGTGGTAGTAATCTGCTATCACCAGAAGAGATGAACAATCCAGAAATTAGCCGCCATAAAGGTTTGACAAGTTCGGTGATGGATTATATTCCACCGAATATTGCCCCCCAAGGGACACCGCAGGGAGACTATTTTCCCAGTATGGTCGGGTCTTATGATGATTGGGCCATTCAGTACGGTTATACCCAAACCAACGCGAAAACTCCCATAGCAGAAAAGCCGATTTTACAAGCGATCGCCAGCCAATCTTATAAGCCGGAATTGAGTTATTCTCCCGATGAGGATATGTATGACCTCGACCCCACCGCCGATGCTTGGGATCATAGTGGTAACGTGCTGGTTTATTCCCAATGGCAATTAGATAATTCTCGGTTGATGTGGGCAAATCTCAATAAACGTTTCCCTATGCCGGGAGAAAGTTATAGTGATTTAAGCGATCGCTTTAGCTCAGTTCTCAGTAACTATTTTCAGAATATTTTCTACACAACAAAATACATTGGTGGGCAGTCCTTCTACCGTCTACAGGCTGGGGAAATATCCGCTACTAAGCTAGCCAGTCGCCCAAATCACTTACCCTTTGAACCCGTACCTGTTGAACAACAACGGCAAGCACTCAAAACATTACAAAAGTATATTTTTGCAGAAGATGCCCTGAATTTTCCCCCAGAGCTACTGAATAAATTAGCACCTTCTCGCTGGTATCACTGGGGGAGTTTTCCCCAAATTGGACGCTTAGATTATCCCGTTCATGACTTAATATTATTCCTGCAAGCTGCTGTATTACGGGAATTACTAGCAGGCGATCGCCTCACTCGTCTCAAGGATATTGAACTCAAAAGCTTACCAGAAAAATCACTAGCATTACCTGAGCTTTTTGATACTCTGCAAACTGGAGTTTGGACAGAAGTTCTCAAACCAAAAGCCGGGGCGCTGAAAATTACTAGCCTCCGGCGCGGCTTGCAACGAGAATATCTCGATATCTTGATTGGTATGGTGTTGCGGCGAGAATACGTCCCTGAAGATGCCCGTTCCCTAGCGTGGTATAAACTTAAACAATTAAACGACAAACTCAAGTCAGTCAATACCAACGATGAATATACCAAAGCCCACTTGTTAGAAACTAGCGATCGCATTGAGAAAGCTTTGAATGCCCCATTGCAGGCGAATTAGGTTTGGGGAATGGGGAATGGGTCAAAAAGAGGAAAAGGGGCAGGGGGCAGGGGGCAAGGGGAAAGACCGGGACGGGGCTTGTACCGATGTTCCACTCCGCACTCGCGTTGGGGGAAGGGCTTCCCCTGCTCCCTGCTCCCTTCCCCCCTACCTCTTCCGGTAATGGGTAATCGGTAACGGGTATGAAAGAGAATTTGATTTGTCCCCAATCCCCATTCCCCCTAACTCAACGATTCAACGCCTTAATAAAACGTTGTAAACTTTTGAAAACACTGGGCTTTCTGGCAGGTACAGCATCTGTTTCTGCTGTTTGTGGTTGTCCTTTCATAAGAATTAAATCTATTTCATCACCTGAAGGCTTTTTGGGTAAATTGGCAATTTTCGCCCAGTTACTATCATTTTCTACCCAAATTTCCCAGTCTCCAGGGTAAGAACGGAATAAAGCCGTTTCGTCATCAATAGGACGTAGGTAGTAACAGGATTGAATTGTACTGAGGAAACGCTCACGGGTTTGTCTTGCTGTATAACCAATACCTACAGTACCTGCATCTTCTAAGCGAGGGTTGAGGAAAATAGCCGGGCGATCGCCTATTATTTCACAAATTTTCTCTAGTTGGGGTACTTCTACGGAAGTGGGGGAAATAAAGAGGAAAATTTCATCTTCTGGTTGAATTTTCGATTGAATAGAAGCAGTCCTTCCCGTACCAATATCCAAAATTTGAAAGGGTGCATCTTTCCAATCACGACGAGCTAAAGCAGCAGCACCAGCGTCAGCAAAGAAGACTTTCAAGCGAGATTCGTATTCTACCAAACAGGGGAGAAACTGTTCTGCTACAGGCATAAACTTGAGTTCGGGAAACAGCAACTCGACTTGGATGCGGTTACAACCGTCTGCGAGAGCTGCTTTAGCGGCTTCACGAGATTGGGCGATCGCGTCTTCTAAACTGTTGGGAAGTTCCGGCATAATATATTTATCTCTCAAGCATTTACTTCTATTGTTTCAGTTTATGAAAAATAGCGCCTCGCTAACTAGCTAAAGCTCAAGAGATTAACATATATATTAAACCGCGCCAAAACATGGTTAAGCGCCTTATAACCGCAGTTTCAGGAATTATTTGCTAGCTTAACCCAATTGAGCGATCGCCTTGGCTAATTTTGCCGTAACATCCTCTACAAGTAAAAACCCTTGTCTTCAAGGTGATGTTGGTGGGTCGTTACTAATCGAGAGAGCTTTTTTACTACGTTTCAATTGTTTCCAAAGAGACTTAATTTGCTTACAAGCTTCATCAGGAGAAAGCTTACCGGATGTTTCCAAGGCTGTGACATAGCCAATTTTGTTAGCAAATTCCCGCAAATCAGCGTTAAATGTAAGATTTTCTGCTTTCCCCCGGCCGTAGTAGCGACTGCGAGCAGAAAAAAAGTTGTTTTTGTCGTTCCGATTAGACTCTACCATCACTTCACCTGCTTTTAAGACTGTTTTTAAATATTTTTTTATGCTTAGACAAATAGTATTCCCAGTTTTAAATCCTAAATTAACATCAAAATCAAATTAGGGCTTTCTCAGAAGTTGTCGATTATTTAAGCCAAAACACTCTTCTGTATGAGCGTGTATAATATTAATCCCGGATAATCACTTGTAGTTGGCTTGAGTGGTAACGGGTTTCCGCCGTGAGCTTCAGTCGAACGGTAATTGTTTTTACTATTACCCATTACCCGTTACCAAGTTCCGCAGATATTATGAGGAATAATTTTTAGAAAAGAGTCAATCGATATGTGCCACGGTTATTGGGATTATTGGAAGTAACAACTATATAGTAGGTATCATCCTCAGGCAACCTAGCTCGGTCAATTAAAGCACTATAAAGACCATCTTTAGCATTATCCGCAGCAATAGTCTTCCCTTGAGAATTCAGCAATACTATATAAGGAGAAAACTCTTCATTGACACTATCTGCACGAATACTGACAAGCTGATTTTTTTTGCCTTGGAACTGAGACACATTATAAGCACTACGATTTTGCTTAATGGTTGAGCTTTGAGCATTCAGTTCCGCCGACTCGTCTAGGATATAGCTGGCTCTGTCATTCCTGAGAGCTAAACTATAACGTCCTGTATCACCAGGGTTGCGACTAGTCACTACAATTGTGTAAGTACCTTTGACAGGTAATCTTACAAAGACAAACGCATCCTGAAGATCACTATTTGTCCCAACACTACCTCTTTTTAAGATCACTTTATTATCAGGATCAAGGAGGAACATAAACGGACTGAGACTCAAATTGCTGGAGCGACGTGAATCAGTGCTACCACCCAGCCTGATTTGGAGTAGTTGGTTTTCTCTTCCCTCGAATTTATAGAAATGAAAATACCTTCCTTGGGACTGAAAATCACCTTTAGAAAGTACGCCAAAAGCGATATCTACAAAGTTAATCTCTCTAAAAGGAAGATTAGACAGGGAAACAGGGGAAATTTTGGCAGTTGAATTGCGGCTACCTGGATTTGTAGCTGATTGACGACCTCTCTGCGGTGAAGCAGAGTTAGTTTGTCTAGAGTTGGAGTTGGACTGTGTAGATGTTCTAGGCGCAGAGTTAGTTTGTCTCGGCTGAGAAGTTGGGTTGGAATTTGATGGTGTGGATGTTCTATTTGCAGAATTACTTTCTCTAGGTTGGGGAGTTGGATTAGAGGCTGTTGAGTTGGAAGATTCACGAACAGGAATGGGTGACTCGATTGATTGCTTGCTTTGTTGTGGAGTTGCAGGCGGTGGAGAAGTAGGGATTTGCTCGATAGCTTGTTGTACTGCTTCTGGTTGTCTCTCGTCTGGGGTTTTAGCTATTATCAGTTTTCCAGAGTTCTCATGGATATCAAGAGCCTTTATAGGCAAAGTATAGTTTGCAACTACTAAGCTACTGCTCATGGAAACAATCAAAGCTAAGTTAAATTTGAGCCAATAATTTTTGTTCTTCTGTTCTGCCATAATTTCACTCCTCATACTGCTAGTATTGAGTTATTTATATAACTTCAGATAGATAGCCTTATCTACTTTTAATGCTGGACAATATCCAAGTATTGGCAAATTTTGTTTTGCCTCGTTTATTGTTATACTATGAAAGAAACTTTATATACAAAAAATACTAGATTTTTGGAGTCAATAACTTCACTATACTTTATCAGGAACATATAGCTCACATATAGGAATTGATATTAAGCAGGGATAAGATTCATACTTAATTTTTGAAATATACCCAGAGTGGGCAATACCACCCCCACCAACACTGATATTTGTTTCAATAATCAAATCGGATTTCTAGAAAATGTTAACTGTTTTTGAAAAAAATCATCTTCCATCTTCAATCTCTTAGTTACATCTGTATAAAATTTTTTGATTTAACATAATGCACCAGGTTGATAGCAAAACTATATCTGTTGGATTGACATATACTCAAACTGTACACGGATTCCCAGTATGCTTTGCTGTTTGAATCCTAATTGCTCCATGCCTCAAAATCCCGATGGCAAAATGTATTGCCAACGTTGCAATACACAATTGATACCCTTATTAAGGGGGCATTATCGCATTATCAAGGTGCTATCGGATGAAGGTGGATTTGGGAGAACATATCTATCAGAAGATATAGATAAATTGAACGAATTGTGTGTAGTTAAACAATTTGCACCTAAAGTTCAAGAAAATTCAGCTATGAAAAAAGCAGTTGAGTTATTTAAACAAGAAGCTCAACGCTTGCAACATTTAGGAGAACATCACCAGATTCCTACCCTATTAGCTTACTTCGAGCAAGATAATTATCTATTTTTGGTGCAACAGTTTATTAATGGAAACAATCTATTACAAGAATTACGTCAAGGGGTAGTTTACAACGAAAGTACAATTGTCGAATTTCTCTTAGATTTACTCCCTGTATTGAAATATATTCATGAACGTGGGGTAATTCATCGAGATATTAAGCCACAGAATATCATCCGCCGTCAGAGTGATGGGGGATTAGTGCTAATTGATTTTGGTGCTGCCAAGCAGCTAAAAGCGACAATGCAGACTCAATTGGGAACCACTATTGGCTCACTTGGTTACACTCCAATTGAACAAATGCAGTATGGCAAAGCTTACCCAGCGAGTGATTTATTTAGTCTGGGTGCGACTTGCTTTCATCTGTTGACGGGGATTAACCCATCTAATTTATTTGTAGAACAAGGCTACAGTTGGGTTGAATCCTGGCGGCAATATTGGAACACTTTAGATTCAGATAGAAACGAAGGTGAATATCTGGTTAAGGTTTTGAACAAGCTGTTAGAAACAGATATTCAAAGGCGTTATCAATCGGCTGATGAAGTGATGAATGATTTGATCAAGCAGCGATCGCTACTCTCAAGATTAAAAACCACAATACCAAAGTCTGCTCTCTTTTCAACATCTTGGTCTGCATCAACTTCATTAACCGCGTCTACAACCAAAAAACAAGCTCGGAAATCACTCAATGGTAAGTTTAAACAACAACTCCTCATAAATACCATGAGTGCGCTGTTAGGGTTAGTGGGTGTTGGGCATTTACAGTCTCTCCCCCAGTTAATTACTAAATTTTCCGAAATTTCTACCCAACCTTACACTCTCAAGGGTCATGCCAGCGATGTCAATTCCGTTGCTTTTTCTCCTCATGGAGAATTTCTAGCTAGTGGCAGTGATGACAAAACTATTAAAGTTTGGAATTTAAAAACTAAACAGAAAATTCATACTCTTCCAAGTCATTCTGGATGGGTTTGGGCTATTGCTTTCTCCCCAGATGGCAAAACTCTTGCTAGTGCCGGTGCTGATAAGACTATCAAATTGTGGAACCTCACAACAGGCAAAGAAATTCGCCATCTGAAAGGGCATTCTCAGGGAGTGGCTAGCGTTGCTTTTAGTCCAGATGGCAAGACTCTAGCTAGTGGCAGCTTAGATAAGACAATCAAACTGTGGAACCTAGCAACAGGCAAAGAAATCCGCACGTTGTCAGAACATTCCAATGTGGTTGCCAATGTAGCCTTTAGTCCAGATGGCAAAACTCTTGCTAGTGGCAGTTGGGATAAAACAATTAAATTATGGAATCTCACAACCAGTAAGGTAATTCGTACCTTGGAAGGACATTCCGATTTGGTGATGTCTGTAGTCTTCAATCCAGATGGCAAAACTCTTGCCAGTGCTAGTAAGGACAAAACGATTAGATTGTGGAATCTGGCGACAGGAAAGACCATCCGCACCCTAAAAGGGCATTCTGACAAGGTTAATTCTGTTGTCTATGTACCAAGAAATAGCACAGTTCTTGCCAGTGGCAGTAATGACAACACAATTAAACTATGGAATTTAACGACAGGAGAGATAATCCGCACCTTAAAGCGCGATTCTGGATACATTTATTCCGTAGCCATTAGTCCCGATGGGCGTAATCTTGCTAGTGGCGGTAGTGCTGAGAATATTATCAAAATTTGGCCAATGAGTTGGTGAAATTCAATTTTCAGTCCTGATTCAGAAACGCTATATGCACTGCCCAAATGCCACTGGGTAGAATCAAACCTTGAAATATTCAGGTCAATGATGTAGACTTTAAGTCACATTAAAATTAATACCTAAAGGCATTGCTCATGGTTTCAAAAGTTAAATTAAACACCAAAATATATAAAGATGATTTTCATACTATTATTCACGGTGATGCTCTGGAAAACTTAAAACGCTTTGAATCAGAATCAATAAACTTAATTTTTGCTGATCCACCTTACAACATAGGAAAAGACTTTGATGGTTTACTGGAAAACTGGACGGAAGAAGAGTTTCTCCATTGGACATATGAGTGGATTGATGAATGCCATCGGATTCTCAAGCCTAATGGCACATTCTACCTA
Source organism: Anabaena sp. CCY 9910 (assembly GCF_963920875.1). Taxonomy (NCBI): domain Bacteria; kingdom Bacillati; phylum Cyanobacteriota; class Cyanophyceae; order Nostocales; family Nostocaceae; genus Anabaena; species Anabaena sp. CCY 9910. Next base: position 48,578 of record NZ_CAWUDJ010000003.1, read on the forward strand.
ATGAATAGCACAGAAAATATGCCTTATATTGATATTAAATGCCGTAATAATTTCTACATTAAAAGCAGAATAATTTGGGCTTATGATAGCTCAGGAATGCAGGCAAAAAGGTACTTCGGATCTATGTATGAGCCAATACTTATGCTAACAAAGCATGATCGAAACTATATATTTAATGCTGAAGATATTATGGTTGAGGCTAAAACAGGCGCAAAACGTCAGTTAATTGATTATAGAAAAGAACCTCCTCAACCATACAATACTGAGAAAGTACCAGGTAATGTTTGGAATTTCGCACGAGTACGCTTCAAAATGGAGGAGTACGAAAATCATCCAACCCAAAAGCCTGAATCACTTCTGGAACGAATTATTTTAGCATCTTCAAATGTTGGAGACATAGTACTAGATCCGTTTTGTGGTAGTTTTTCAACATGTGCAGTTGCCAAGCGTTTAGGAAGAAAGTCTATCGGGATTGAGATAAACGAAGAATACGTAAAGATTGGAATTAGACGGCTAAATTTGCCATCTGATTATACCAGTGAAGAACTAGCTAAAGAAAAAAGAAGAAAAACAAAAAATCTCTCTAAAAAAGCAAGATTTATATCAGAAGAACGACCGAAACAGGCTTCAATAATCTAACAATCCATATTCTAATTTAAAGCATTGAACAACGATTTCTTTCAATTTATAAATTGAATCATGAGAATCCTTAACCTGTTCAAGAATAGCCCTAAGTTCATTTAACGTGTAAATCTCATCAAACAAATTCAGATATACCTTGACCTGTTCAGTGCTGTATATCTGAAGAGAGTCTTGTTTGATTTTATCTCTTACTTGTTGTTGTGTTAAATCGGTTTTGATAACAAAGCTCATTGGAAATCGATTTACTTTGTCAAAATCTAAAAAATATTTTTTAAAATCTAATGTTTCAGTTACCTGAAAGAAATTACCCAATGGTTTCAAAACAAAGTCAATTCCGCCATCATTTGCGTTTGTTCGCCCTGTACGATAAAGAGTTAACTGTTCTGAAAAATTTCTACCATTTATAGAAAAAGAAACTGTTGTCTTCGCAAAGTGTAAATAAAGTAATCCGAATGAAATAATTTCAAATAGTCTAGCATCTGAATTGTATTGAAATGCCTCTGCAATCAACTCAGCGATTTGTGAATCAGTATTAGCTGCTTCAATTTGGTTCAAGTAGGCAGTTTGATTATTATCAATAATAGTTATATAACTATCTATGGCATCTACAATGAAGCTGGCTGAAGAGTTAGGATTCATATTATATTCGACTAGTAAATCAACAGATATCCTTCTAGCTTTTCTTCCGTCGCCAAGATTAGCAGGCTGTACAGGAAGCATATTATCACTGACTTTGTATTGGCGTTTTACTTCATCATTCAATCGATTATCGAGAGGGTGATTTTGTAATTTTGAACCAAATGGCATTGTTTTCATGCGTTGCATTAGTTCTGTAAAACTTGACCCCTCAAAATTATCATTTATATAATCTTGAGCTAATACATAAAGTGCATACAAATTTCCCAAAGAACGTCGAGCCTTACTTCCTTTTTCAGAAGCTCTAGTTTTACGTTCAATGTACTTAAAAATTACAGAGTTTTTATTGATTTCATAGCTATCAGCAATTTCTTCTAAAAAATTGATTTCATTGCTGGCCATTGTCCCCCTCCATATCAAAATCCAAAAGCTGCTTGGCGGGAACTTCTAAGGCTTTAGCCAGTTTTACCAAATTCATCAAGCTAATATTTCGTTGTCCTCTTTCTATACCACTTATATAAGTTCGATCTAATCCGGCAAAAGCAGCAAGTTGCTCTTGACTATAACCTTTCGTGATCCTGATTCTTTTAATATGTGCGCCAAACAAAAATAGTATTTTAGCTTCCTGCATGTTATACCCACTAAATATCTGTGGGTATAATCGAATGACGTAGACTATATGTCTACGGACTATAAGTCACATAACTATAACAACTAAGTTGTAACGATGAACTAACTTGATCTCTGGAAGTGACTATGACTTTAATTCCTTTGAGGATATTCAAGGAAATGGGAGGATAACGCTTGATTAATGATGAATCACTAATTCTCCTGGTACCAACCTCTGTAAGATTTGTTTTAAGACCATCGCCGTCCAATCTACATCGGCTGCTGTAGTCTCACGTCCTAATGTCAACCTAATTCCTCCCAAGGCGGCTTTTGTTGAGTAACCCATCGCTAACAATATGGGGCTGGGACTAAGTTTACCACTGTGACAAGCTGCGCCCGCACTAATGCCAATACCGGCAAGGTTTAAATGACGCACTAAGGTTTTACCACTGAGTTTTTCACCGTCGGCTTGTTCGAGGTAGAAACTCACATGATGGGGTAGACGATTTTCTCTGTCGCCGGTGGGGATTAAACCAGGGACATCTGCTAACTGGGCAAATAAGCGATCGCGTAATTTCATTAAACGTGGTATCTCTATAGATAATTCCTCGGCGGCAATTTCGGCAGCGACACCAAAACCGGCGATGATGGGGACTGCTTGCGTACCAGAACGTAATCCCCTTTCTTGTCCACCACCATTCAATAAAGGCGATAATTGCACACCAGGACGAATATATAGCGCCCCTACTCCTTGCGGCCCGTATAGCTTATGACTAGAAAGACTGAGTAAATCTACAGGTAGTTGCTGCACATCTATAGGTAAACGTCCCACTGCTTGCACTGCATCTGTGTGGAACAATGCCCCGTGTTGTTGAGTTATCTTACCTAACTCTGCAATTGGTTGGACTGTGCCAATCTCACTTTGACCGTAAATCACAGAAACTAAAACCGTGTTATGTCGTAACGCAGCTTTTAAATGTTCGGGGTTAACTCTCCCTGTATTATCCACACCCAGCCGAGTGACTTCCCAACCCCATTTTTCTAGTAGGTTGGCAGGTTCGCTAATAGCCGAATGTTCCACACTAGAAATAATGATATGTTGCGGCACATTTTGCATTCTGACAACACCCACAATTGCTAGGTTGTCCGCTTCCGTACCGCCTGAGGTGAAAATAATTGATTCGGGATTGGCAGCGTTAATTAACCCTGCTACCTGCACTCTTGCTTGTTCTACAATAGTCGTTGCCCGTTGTCCCCATTCATGTAGACTAGAAGGATTCCCCCACTGTTGAGTCAGGACTGATTGCATAAGTGCGATCGCTTCTGCACGAGTGGGAGTAGTAGCACTGTAATCTAGATATATTTGCATATAAGGCAAGGGCAGGGGCAGAGGGGAATAAATACTGACTGTTGACTATGGATTAATCATCAATGTGGGAATTATATATATGTCCATTCCCATCCCACTTGTAGCAGATTAACGTGCAGATTTTCCCAGCATTTAGTAATTTTTGGGTATTTTTTTTGATAGTGGCGATCACAGCCTGTCAAAAAGTCCAATCTCACAATAATCGTCCTGCACCTCTACCGCAAGACTCATTTGTGAAAGTTTACTTTAATCAATCTGAATCCTCAGAATATCGAGAACCTTACCGTCAACAAACTCGACTGGGAGATAACTTAGAACAGCAGATTGTTGACGCTATTTCTCAAGCTAAATCTACTATCGATGTAGCAGTACAAGAATTGCGTTTACCGAGAATCGCCCAAGCCCTCAAAGACAAACAAAAAGCGGGAATCAAAGTCAGAGTAATTTTAGAAAATACTTATACTCGTTCTTTGAGTAACTTGACACCAGATGAAGTCAATAAATTACCTGAACGGGAACAAGCTCGATATCAAGAATACTTTAAATTTGTAGACCTAAATCAAGATAATCAACTCAGTCCTGAAGAAGTTAATCAGAGGGATGCACTGATAATTTTACAAAATGCCAAAATTCCTTGGATAGATGATCAAGCTGATGGTTCAGCAGGTAGTAAGTTGATGCACCATAAGTTTGTGGTTGTAGATAATCGCATAGTAATTGTGACTTCGGCAAACTTCACCTTAAGCGATGTTTTCGGGGATTTTTCTAATTCTTCAAGTTTGGGAAATGCCAATAACCTATTACACATTGATAGCCCAGAATTAGCAGCTTTGTTCACAGAAGAATTTAACCTCATGTGGGGTGATGGTGTTGGCGGTAAACCAGACAGTAAATTTGGTTTAAATAAACCTGTACGTCCTCCCCAAAAAATTACCTTGGGTGACAACACAATTACTGTGCATTTTTCCCCAACTTCACACACCTTACCTTGGACTCAAAGCAGCAACGGCTTAATTAATGAAACCTTAAATTTAGCGAATACATCTATTGATATGGCGTTGTTTGTTTTTTCCGAACAGCGTCTTGCTAATACATTAGAAAAACGTCATCAACAACAAGTCTCAATTCGAGCATTAATTGACAAACAATTCGCTTATCGTTATTACAGCGAAGCTTTAGATATGATGGGAATTGCCTTGAGTAATAAATGCCGATATGAAATTGATAATCGACCTTGGTCTAATCCAGTTACTACGGTGGGTGTACCCACTTTACGAGAAGGAGACCTGCTACACCATAAATTTTCTGTTATCGACAACCAAACGGTAATTACAGGTTCTCACAACTGGTCTGATGCAGCAAATTATGGCAATGATGAGACTTTGATAGTAATTAATAATCCCACAATTGCTGCTCATTATGAGCGCGAATTTGCTCGTCTTTATGCTAAAGCTCAAGTCGGTGTCCCAACCAAAGTCCAAGCACAAATTCAACAAGAACAAAAGCAATGCGGTCAAATTAAAACTCCCACTTCCAGCGAACTTACTCCAACTCAAGTGGTGAATATCAATACAGCAAATTTAGTAGAATTGGAGACCTTACCTGGTGTAGGTAAAAAGCTAGCCCAAAAAATTATCACCGCCCGTCAGCAGCGAAAATTTGTCTCATCACAAGACTTGGATAAAGTACCTGGAATCAGTCCAAAGATGATAGAAAATTGGCAAGGGCGTATTCAATTTTAGTGTGTGATTTTAAATTTTTTAATCTTGCTCTTAATAACATATTTTTGCAAATAAATGAGGTATATAACAGGAGCATTAAATATGTAAATTCTTCTTGTTATTAAACATTTATCATTGTTTTAATAACTTGTATAATAACTTGAGGTGACTGGGAAATATCGACACGTATAACATCATCCGGTTCCTCAAGTGAAGCAAATTGACTTGTGAGCAATTCGACATTCATAAAATGATGCTCACGCTTTTGCAGTCTTGTTTGAATGAGTTCAAATGTCCCTTGCAGGTAGACTAGTTTAATATCAGTATCTAATAATAAAAATTGCCGATAGCTAGCTTTGAGGGCAGAACAAGCTAAGACAACATTTCTATTGTTTTGTAACCAATTTGTAATAGCGGTTTGCAAACTTTGTAACCAAGGTATTCTATCAGCATCATCCAGAGGAATACCACGCCGCATTTTCTCAATATTTTCTAGTGAGTGGAAACTGTCAGCGTCATAAAATTCCCAGTGTAAAGACTCCGCCAACATTTGTCCGATGGTGGTTTTACCGGAACCAGATACACCCATGATGATAATTATCATTGCTGAGATTAAATTACCAGTTTTGCTAAACCTAAATAACGGATGCCTTCCGGGGTAACATCGAAACGACAAGGTAAAACTTCTAAACCTAAGGCGATCGCTTCTCGTAACAACTTACCATATATAGGATCTGTACTATCACCAGGGGCAAACTCTGTACAATCACCACGATTAATAAAATACAGCATTACTGATCGTGTTTGTGGCAATAACGCCATTAATTCCCGTAGGTGCTTTTGTCCCCTTGTGGTTTCTGTGTCTGGGAATAATGCTAAAGTCCCTTTTGCCCAAGTTGTATTTTTTACCTCTAGATAAATTGGGCGTTCTGTATCACTTCCTGTCAAAAAGAAGTCCACCCGACTTTTTTTATCTACCCCGTAAACTACCTCACTTTTGATGTGACTATAGTTACCTAACTCTGGAAACAAGTATTTTGCCAAAGCCAACTTGACTATCTGATTTGGTAAAGCTGTATTTACGCCTACCCAAGTCGGCTCATTATCGTGTACTTGAATCAGTTCTAGAGTATAAGCCAATTTACGCTTAGGATTGGCACTTTTAGAAAGTTGTACCACACTCCCCAGAGTTGAGACTCCGGTCATGGGGCCTGTATTGGGACAATGTGCTGTTACAACTTCGCCGGAAGCTAGTTGTACATCAGCGAAAAAGCGCTTATAGCGCTTTAGCAAAATGCCAGGATATAAAGGTGGGTAACTGTAGAGCCAATCAATCATGTTTAAGGGGACTGGGAAGATAGATTTCTATACCCTGATACTAGTCCTATAGCTTTTTTTCAGTACTTAGCCAATATACACCTAAGTACTGACTATTTAAAATCTTTGCTTACAAGAGAATTGGGATATTAGTAATAAGTGATACTCCCATTACCCATTACCATTAATCTGTTTGGCATATCCTATGGTTGAGCTTTTGTTATGCCTTTATCATAATTTGTCAATTTTTGTAGTTAAAATGACGACATTTTAATAAAAAGAAGCATATACTCGATGTAATAAGCCTTCCTTAGAGGAAAATCGGAAGGGTTGCAATCTGCAAGGAGAGAAATCCTATGCAAATAGTCGGGGGAATGACGGAATTAGAATATGCCTTTTTGTTCACCCTCAGAAAGGTAAATTCAATCGAGTTAGGAGATTTTAAGCCATTTTATAATAATTTACCAGTTGATCCTTATATTAAAGGCAACTATCGTCTGCGAAGATTATCTCGATTTATAGTTGCAGAGGATCAGTTAGTTAAGCTACCTCATGGTTATCTGTTTCAAAGTAAAGATTACAATCCATTAGTTGGCGATATTAAAAGAGAATTTGCAGAATTAGATGACGCACTCATCGGACTTAATAGTTTTAAAAATCTGGTATTAGCATTTAGCGATTCTTGCAAACTCCATCCAGAAGCAGAAATCGGCGTGCATCAAATCAGAACTACTTGTTCTCCAGATAATTTTGGCAATCCCGCACCTGAGGGTATCCATCAAGATGGTACAGATTTTATCGGTATCTTCTCTGTTGATAGAGAAAATATTCAAGGTGGGGAAACGCACTTGTATACTGCCAAAAAAGATAAGCCTGTATTCAGTAAGATTCTCAATCCCGGAGAGTTATTATTGGTCAACGACCATGATTTCTATCACTTTACTACTCCGATAAAACCGCAGACAGAAGCTCAAGGTATTAGGGATGTTTTTGTATTAACTTCTCCTAGTTTGCTGACTGATTAAAAATAATTGGTATCAATTGCATAACTATTGATAAGGGCTGTTAACTGTCAACAGTCAACAACCCTCATGATGGATTGTGCAACTTAAAGGCTAGCTGCGATCGCTTGATTCAAGCGTGGTTTATCCAAACCAATTTGATTCAGGAGTAACCAAGATTGAATTAAGTCTGGGCCATGGACATCTCCGGTGAGGGCGACTCTGAGCGATCGCATGACTAAACCTTTCTTCACATTTTGGGCTTTCACTACCTGCTTAATTATGTCTTGGGCGGCAGTTTCTGTAAGTTGGGCTTGAGCTTCTAAGGCGGCGATAATTGCCTCAAGTACAGCTTTAGAACCTTCTTGCTGCAATTGTTTGCTACCTTCTTCGCTCAATTCCACTGTTTCACTGAAAAACAGTTTGCTCATATCTACCGCATCGGTTAACCTAGTCAAGCTGGCGCTGAGTAAACCCACCAACTGTTCTAACCAAGGGCGATCGCGTCCCCCAGCAAATGAATATCCAGCCGCTTCCCAATAGGGAATGAGTAAATCAGTCAACTGATCAACTGGGGTGTTGTGAATATATTGACTGTTCAACCAATCTAGTTTCGCCCAGTCAAATTTTGCCCCGGCTTTATTCACCCGCTCAAAAGTAAATTCTTTGGCGGCTGCTTCTAAGGTAAATATTTCTTGGGTAGAATCTGGTGGTGACCAACCAAGCAAGGTCATATAGTTCACTAAACCCTCGGATGTGAAGCCCATTTGCTGAAAGTCAGAAATGGAAGTCACTCCATCCCGTTTGGAAAGTTTTCGCCCTTCCATATTTAAAATCAGGGGAGTATGGGCGAATTCTGGGATTTTTGCCCCAAAGGCTTCGTATAGCAGAATTTGTTTGGCGGTATTGGCAATGTGGTCTTCTCCCCGAATAACATGACTGATTTGCATATCGATGTCATCAATCACCACGACGAAGTTATATAACGGCTGACCAGTATCATTTTCGGAAGCACGGGCAATGACCATATCACCGCCTAAATCACTGCCTCGCCAAGACATCTTACCCCGTACTAGGTCATTCCAAACGATTTCTCGCTCATCGTCGATTTTAAAGCGGATGACGAAACTACGTCCTTGGGCTTTAAATTCGGCTTCTTGTTCTGGGGTGAGGTGGCGATGACGATTGTCGTAACGCGGGGCTTCGCCTTTGGCTTTTTGCGCTTCTCGTAGGGCTTCTAGTTCTTCTGATGTGGTGTAGCAGCGATAGGCTAAACCCTGATCTAAAAGTTGTTTTACTGCTTTTTGATAAAGGTCGAGGCGTTGGGATTGGAAAAATGGCCCCTCATCCCAGTTCAACCCTAACCAACGCAATCCCGTCATAATATTTTCCGTATATTCGGGACGCGATCGCTCTAAATCTGTGTCTTCAATTCGTAAAATAAATGTGCCGCCGTGGTGGCGGGCAAACAGCCAGTTAAATACGGCTGTTCTCGCTGTACCAATGTGTAAATTCCCTGTTGGACTAGGGGCAATTCTGACTCTAACAGTCACAGTATTTCTCTCTCTCGCAAAGCATGAATAAATTTAGCTTAATACTTAAGCTTCTGAGTCCTGAGATCAATCTAGGAAACATGGACTCAACATAGTTAGGTAATTGCTTCCATCCCATATCTATGCTACTCAGGACTCAGCTATAATCACTTACAAATTAGAACGGGACTGACGGGGCTCGAACCCGCAACTTCCGCCGTGACAGGGCGGTGCTCTAACCAATTGAACTACAGTCCCTTAATTGGCAACTTCCCTATTATGACGAACCTTCAAGGATTTGTCAACCTTATCTATGAAATTTCTTTTTTAGCTCAAATTTTAATTTCTAGGATTTACCCATGAAAATGAAAGTCAAGGGATAGGGGTATAAATCTTTGAAACCCCTACACCCTTACACCCAGTTTCAACAGACAACCCGTGTGCATACGTCCTGACTTCATCCCTTGGCTAATTTTTCCAGCCGGCGTGTAGATGACAGATGCTGAAGCATATGGGCTTGAATTTGTTTATACTGCTGCCTGAGCAGGTTTTTACTAGCCAGAGGTTGAGAAGTTGGTGGGAGTTTTTGACTTTGTTCTACCCAAATTTTCAACTTTTGCCTTTGACTGGTTTCAATGTTACTGCTGAGGACTTGAATACATCTGTGGGGTGGTTCTAGGGTGAAGCAAATTAGGGGGTAGGTTTCATTGTCGGCTAAAGATAGTACTAATGTACGATTGAGGGGATGTTGCATATCTAGGTAGCAAGGTAGCCACTTTGGTTCTTGTTCTTGGTTGTAGAGTAGTGTCACCCACAAAAGCATGGGGTGGGGTGATGTAACAAAGATAAAACGGTTATAAATTTTAGAATTGGCACGCTGCTGAATTTCTTTTGTTGGTAACATCAGCCAGAGTGTGGATAATTTTTTTTTGTGTGTGTTTAGTGGTAGAGGGAAAACAATTTCTTTTTTGGGTTTATCTTGAGGCCAAGTAAGTTCTTTACATTGCTGTTCTAATACTCTTATTACCTCAGAAGCTGATATTAATTGGGGATATGATGGAGGGCTAATATTTGTAGGTAATCCAGCACAGTCAGAATGTTCTAAACCATCAATAATTTGTAATATTTCTCCTACATTTTGTGGGCGATCGCTGGCTTTTTTCTCCAAGCAAGCCATAATTAAATCGTTGAGTTGTTGGGGGATTTTTAATTGGGGTTTGACATCGGCGATCGTCCTTGGTTGCTCAAAGTTATGCGCTTTATACCAAGCACCAAATAAATCAGTTTCTGGTTGCCAAGGTTTTGCTCCTGTGAGCATTTCAAACATGATCACACCCAAGCTATATATATCAGAACGACCATCTAATTTTTCCCCATCTAATTGCTCTGGAGAACAGTAGGGTAGAGTCCCATGAAATCCTCTATTTGTACTTAATGTAACTGTATGATTTAAAAATTTAGCAATACCAAAATCGAGGATTTTTACTAATTGCCCTAATATCGGATCGGGAATAACTAATATATTTGCTGGTTTAATATCTCGATGCACTAAAGGATAAACTTTACCCTCAATTTGAATACCTTGATGGGCGCACTGTAAGCCCAAACAAATCTGGCGGGTGAGATGAACAAACTGGTTTAAAGGTAAGGGAATTAAGTCTTTTAAACTTTTGCCGTTGAGGTATTCCATGACATAAAATGGTTTCCCTGTGTCACTGACACCATAATCATAAGCCCTAACAATATGCAGGCTTTTTTGGCTGAGGGCTGCGCTCATCAATGCTTCGCGGGCAAAGTCTTTTTGAATTTTAGGATCAGATACAGTTTGAGTCAGAAATTTAATTGCAACCGGCGCTCCTCCTAAAAGAACATCAGTTGCTAAGAAAACTTCGCCCATACCGCCTATACCAATCAACTTTTGCAGTTGATAACGATTGGCAAGTAGTCCTGTATTGTGTGGAGATGTAAATGCACTTTGATTCACTTTGACAACCTCTCCTATGCCCACTTTTGACCATTTAAAATGTCAAGTGTTGGTTTTATGACTGATATTTAAAAATTTGTAAGACTTTATCTATTAGTTTGGTCAGCCAACTCTTAATTTCCATTTGTTCTTGTGGTTTATTGACCGCTAAACTCTCCAATATTTCCAGCTTTATTTTTTCATATTCTGTTTTCAATATTTTTCTCGCTTGTTCCGCAGGAACTAATTCATTAGATTTGATATTTTGTTTAAATGTTAACCAATCTGTCAGTTGTTGACGTTGTTGAGCGGTGAGAATGAGGGTGACAACTTGAGCGCAATTAGTTGGTTCTTCTATGGCAAAAAATAAGAGATGATAATATCCTGTTTCTGCTAAAGCTTTAACTATTTTTTGTCCTCTATTTTCTTGCAAATCAATAAAATAAGATAGCCATCTAATTAAAGATAGCTGAACATCATATAGTAAGGTTACCCATAATATCATGGGATAAACATTCATTTTATTAATAAATTTAATGCTATTATTCTTAGATAAGAACTGTGCTATTTCCTGCTTCGGCAACATTGCCCAAAAGGTTGGTATTAGTCCTTGAGTTGTATGGAGAAGATGGGGAAAGCCAATCAGGTCTACTGGTTTATTTTTTGGCCAAGTTTTCTGTAAACATTCTTTTTCAGTAATAGAAGTTACAGGTACTAATTGAACTGTGGGTAGAGTTTCCCAAATATCATTACTAATAGAGTTACTACTCGTATGTTGCTGCTTAACTAATTCTAATACTTGGATTATTTCCTCAATATTTTGCGGGCGATCGCCTACTTCTTTTGCTAAACAACACATGACTAAATCTTGCAATTCTTCTGGTATTTTCAACTGGTCATTTACTTCCACAAGTGTAGGTGGCGCTTGAAATCTGTGGGCTTGATACCAATTACCAAAAGAATTACTTTGTGTTTGAAATGGATGTTTAGCTGTTAGCATTTCAAACATTAGCACCCCTAAGCTATAAATATCAGAACGTACATCCAGTAGTTTACGTCCTTCCATGTGTTCTGGCGAGCAATAAGGTAAACTACCAATAAATGAATCAGTGAGTGTCATCCCACTGCGTTCTGTTAAAAACTTAGCAATGCCAAAGTCAAGAATTTTTACATTTTCATTTTGCTTATTATTTTCTGTAATAAATATATTTTCTGGTTTGATATCCCTATGTACAATTGGGTATATTTCACCTTTGAGAATAATGCCTTGGTGCGCGCATTTCAGACCTACGCAAATTTGATAACAAATATCTAAAAATTTTTCTATTGTTAACGGCTTAAGCTTTAATATCTGTTTTAAATTTTTTCCTTGGAGATACTCCATTACATAAAAAGGAGTTTTTTCATCAGTCACGCCGTAACTTAAAACACGCACAATATTTTTACTTTTACGTCCCAATTGTGCGCCAATAAAAATTTCTCTGGCAAAACGTTGAGATATGTGCTGATTCACTAAGTTCAACATGAGAATTTTCAATGCAACTTTCTTTCCGCCTTTAGCTGCATCTTCTGCTAAATAAACTCGCCCCATTCCCCCTTTGCCAATTAAATCTATGATTAGATAACGATTATTTAAGAATTTTCCAATATAAACATCCGGTTCTGTTTTTGGGTTTACCATAACTGGTAATTTGAGGTTATCTAGTAACTGCTTTATTGAATGAAAACTTAATTTTAACTTAGGGGAATTTTCAGATTTTATTGATGTACCTGTATCCGCTAAAAATTAGTTTTTGTGTATTGAAAATTTTGCAAAATTTTATAGAAAATTTCCTAAATATTATGTTACATAATAACTCAGCAAAAGAAATGAGGAAATTCACTTAATCCCTGATTTGTATGAATGAACTTCTCAAGAATCAACGGTAAATTTACTGACAACGGCTAATATTAGGGTCAGAATTTGACAATAAAAAGTTTTTCTGGGTTCGTGGTGTAGTCTTTTATGGAAATTTAAAGTTTAAAATTTTGTACTATTCGCCGGAATAACCTGAGAAAAGGTGATTCTATTTTGAGTTGAAAGGCGAGGATTTGGTTGCGTTGTATGGAATTGAAATTATTATCACTAATGAGAATTAGCGCTTTTTGTCCATTAGGTAGCCAAGGCCCAATGGTTAAGCCTTCTATGTTATCTAGTGCTACATCTAAGGTTCTTAAATCTAAGAGCAATTTTTTCTCAACTGGCTTGATATTTTTGGAGTTTATTGTTAGCAAGCTATTTAGATTTTGGATGTTATCAGCACCTGCAAGGGAGACTTGAAATAAAGAAACACCAAATCCTAAACCAGCAAAGGAACGTTCTATACTTACAAGGTGTCCATGATTATCCAAGGCTATTAAATCGGGTAATCCACTGGCAAATTTACCTGTTAAATTAAAAAAAGCTGATACGGGTTCTGTTTGGTAGAGGAATTCTTTTTCTGGTTGATTATTTTGTAAGTTATATTGCAAAATTCTGCAAGGGCTACCGACGTTAGGTTGTGCTGCTTCTCCATCTTGAATTAAAGCATTTTCCGTAGCTGTAAATAAGTATTTATTATTAGGTGTAATTGTTAAACTTTCAAAGGCTAAATTATTACGAATACCTTGTTTTCGACTTTTGTCAGGTAAAAACTTCTTAGGAATGGGTAGGCTGCTAATTGCTTTACCTGATGATAAAGGAAATTCTTTGATAAAAGGATTGGTTAAATTATCCACATCGCCTTCAGAAGAAATGAATACTGTTTCTGCTTGAGTAACTGCAATTCCTTCTGTATCTGTTTCCCCAGGGACAAAGGGTTGACCATTTTCATTTAATAGAGTGGTAACACCTACGGGAACAACGCTACTATCTTGTAGTTTACCTTGACTTAAATCTATTTTGAAGGTGTAGAAACGTGCAGGTGCTTTTTGTCCCCTATCATCAGAAATAGCGTAATAAAGGTCATTACTAGAATCATAAGTGATACCTGATAGCCCACCTAATGGAGTATTTTGAAAGGATAGTCTTTTTGGTAAAGTAGCTTGCCCAATAAATTCTATATTACTGATTTCTACAGCATCTGTAAGTAAATTGGTAAAGAATAAGCTGGTAGTTAAAATTCCAATAGTAAAGAAAATCAAGGTGCGCCAATTTAAGTTTTTTCTAATTATTTGCATATTTTCTTGCTTGGTCTTTTTCTCTTAGTGGTTGATTATTTTTACCACTAAGACCAACTTTCAACACACACGTCGTAAATGATACTTATCTTGCACAAATTTGACGAGCCAGTCTTTAACTTTGCGGGTGGCGCGACAGTCGTCTTCGTTATAGCGGATGATGATTTCTAGTAAGGTGCGATCGCCTGTTTCTAACCATTGATCATACCAGTATATACACTTGGCACCAGTGGCTTCTTTATCACGCCACTCAAAACCCATCCAGCGCGCGATCGCTTTTAAAGCATAACTCTCTATAGGTAAAGCCACGCTTTGGGTGAGGTGTTCATAAATATCGACAAATCTATATAATACTGGGTTTACTGAGGTGTGTGGTGTACGATATAGCTTGGCTAGGCGTTTAACTGTATCTAATTCGTACACACAAAAATGATAAATTGGGGCTTCGGGATATTGCCACACTAAGTCTAGAAACTGTCGCCAAATTAATTCTTCTTCTGATGGTTTTTCAGCGACGAAGGAATAAAATTGTTCGGTGTTGGTTTGTTTGTTAATTACCAGAACCCCTAAAAGATAATCTAAATTTAAATCTGGCTGCGCTTCAATATCAAAGTATATTTCTACAGGCGAGTTGACTATCAGATTTCCTTTGGGTGGTGGGAATGGTAGAATCAGTGGTTGTCTTTCTAGAACTGATTGGGCTTGTACTACTAACTTGGCTGCAACTTGCGAATCAAAACCCACGAGATTTTCTAATATTGTTGGGCTGGTCTGGGCGAGAGATTCTAAGCTTGTAATGTCGAGGGTTTGCAGTTGGGTGTAACGGATGGGTGTCACGCCGGGTAACAGGGAGAGGTGTTGCTCGGATTGTGCGATCGCATAACATTGACTGTACCAAAGACAAAGATTACACTTTTGACGGGCAATAAATACCTCTGGTGCAGTCTCTGACTCTAAGTCTTGAATAAATTCTCGTAAAATCCCCTGCATCTGGGGTATCCATTTAAATAAGTCTACTGGATACGGTGTCTCTTTACCCCGCAACATCAACCAAGCGTTCTGGGGCTGGACTTCCTGTACTTTTGCCAAAATTTGGGCGTGGAAGGCTGTAACTACTTGATATTCTTGTTTGGGACGCTTACCCAGTTCTATATCCACTGGTTCATATACCCAATCACCAAATCTGGACTGTCCTGGCTGTTTGATTAATAAATTGGGACGACTCAAGCAGGTATATTTTGTATCATCTGTATCTATTAACTGGTTGTAATTAGCTAACAATACTCCCTGATAAATATACTCAACTCCACGCTGCATCAATTCTATGGTAGCTGCTTGTCCTGCTTCCCAATTCCTTTTCGGATATTCTGGCTGATGATATACAAATTTAGCCAAGATACTTTGTTGATGAGCATATTTATCTTGTTGTAATTTCAGCAACAATTCACTAGGTGCATCTCTTTGGCTTCTATCAGCGTGAATATCTAAAATAGGACGGCGTTTACAGCGTTGGTATTGCAGCAGGTGTTCAGCATTAATTAGCATTCATTTGGGGATTGGGGATTGGGGACTGGGGATTGGGGACTGGGGATTGGGGATTGGGGATTGGGAGTTGGGGACTATTGACTATAGACTATGGACTAATAACTATTTTGAATTCTAATTTGTCTATGACTTCTATTTCTACTTTACAGACTAGGTTGCACAGCCATCGGGAACAGTTCCCTGCTTTAGCTAATAAGACCTATTTTAACTATGGTGGACAGGGGCCGATGCCTCAAGGGGCGATGGATGTTATTACCCAATCTTTAGCTTATATCCAACAAATCGGCCCTTTTGGGACTGAGGCTGGTAATTGGATAACCAGACAAACTCAAGCTGTGAGGGAAGCGATCGCCTCGGAATTAAACACCTCTTCTGATACGATTACTTTTACAGATAATGTGACTGTTGGCTGTAATATCGCTCTTTGGGGCATCCCTTGGCAAGCCGGCGACCATATTTTATTATCGGACTGTGAACACCCAGGGGTAATTGCTGCTACCCAAGAAATTAGTCGGCGATTTGGGGTGGAAGTTACTACTTGTCCCCTCAAAGCTACCTTAAATGCAGGTGATCCGACAACAATTATCGCCCAGAATTTACGCAAAAATACTCGCTTGGTAGCCCTCAGTCATGTCTTCTGGAATACTGGACAGGTGCTACCTTTGGATAAAATTGTTGAGGTATGTAGAAATAATAACTCTTTACTATTAGTCGATGCTGCCCAGTCTGTTGGCGCGTTACCTCTGAACTTAACTGAGTTGGGGGTAGATTTTTATGCTTTCACTGGTCACAAATGGTTATGCGGCCCTGAGGGGGTGGGGGGTTTGTATGTGCGACCAGAGGTCAGAGACAGCCTCAACCCGACATTCATCGGTTTGTATGGAATTATTGTGGATAACCAAGCCCAACCTGTAAGCTGGAAGCCAGATGGGCGCAGGTATGAAGTATCTACCCTAGCTTATCCATTATATCTGGGGTTAAAGGAAGCGATCGCCACTCATCAGCGATGGGGAACACCACAGGAACGTTACGCGCAAATTTGCCACAATAGTGAATACCTCTGGCGCAGTTTGGCGGCGATACCTGATGTCAAATGTTTACGTGATACACCACCGGAAACGGGTATTGTTTCTTTCCAACTCCACCAAACCCCATCCCTCAAGCTAGTGCAATTTCTCGATTCCCAAAAGATATTAACCAGAACAATTGCCGACCCAAGTTGTATTCGCGTAACTGTTCATTATTTAACACTGGAATCAGAAATAGACCAATTAGTTGAAGCTGTAGCTAGGTTTTCACTCTAGTCATTAGTTATTGGTCAAGAAAGTGGACAGTAAGAAACCATTCCACTGTGTTTCTTACTAGCTGGAGAGAAAACTTCGATTTTTCAAGGTTTACGACAAGTGCGACTACGCATCTCTATTGGGCAGTCGCTTCTTGATAGGCGATCGCCTTCGACAGCGCAATCACCTTTGGCGGTCGTACTTCTCAAAAGCTTTATCAATAGTTGTATTGAACCAATAAAATAATCACGTTTTTTACTTTTTTCTTAAACGGATGCGGCATCACGTTGAACTGCTGGAACTTAGCGTTAGAAAATTACTGCTAGCACGAAATCACAGTTACCATCGGCCAACGAGCTACATACTGCTTTTGCTCAATGCGCTTTCGGTAGGTTTCAACACTAACTCGTGTGGGGTTTCGTCTCACTATCATGCCAAAAAGGTCGTTGAGTCCGAAAGGTGCAATTACGCGAATGTTATCGTCAGCTTCAAGAGTTACACCTACCGCAGTAGTATATTCTGGCCATGTAGCGATAGCTTCTTCCAGCGAGGATAAGGGAGTAACAGCATAACCGAAAACACTTTCAAACCAGATGTGAACGCCAGCTTGATTAGTTACCTCCCACGGAATGTCAGGTAGCTGGTGAGATAGTAGTAGCTGTAGCTTTTTATCGCGCTCCATGCTGATATCTGAGGGATCGAAGTAGGCCACATCCACATCTGATAGATAAGACGCTTTGCTTACACCGTGTAGAGCATCCCAAACTAGGTTTCTAATGACACCAGCCCCAATACACCATGAAGGCAACGCCAATTCACGTACAGTAGAAAGCACCGCCATAAACCAAGGCGTAGCCCGAATGATATGAATAAGTTGCTCTTCGTAATGTGATTCCACTGTTGACACCAAAGAATTTTAACTATTTATTTAACCGTAGTGTGTATAAAACTGACTCATAATAAGTCTATTGCTACAAGTACGACCGTGCAACTTGTGCCGCTTCATTACCCTGCGAATCATTATTAAATGCCAGCCCAGATTCACCACTCTTAAAGATAAAATCGCAGCAGTTGAGAGTACAAAACTTATACCAAATCTCTGAGCCATGCTTCGTTCCACTCAAAGTAAGTTTCAGTTTGTAACGGTAATTTCACTTGTGTTGACATGGGTTTAGTTAGGATTTCAGATAAATGGCGATAAATTATAAGATTCAAAAGAGTAATATACAAAATCAGTTTGTTGTGATGATGGCAGGCTTGCCTGGAGTAGGAAAAAGTCTTATTGCCAGAGAATTAGCTCAAATTTTGAAAATTCCTTTAATTGACAAGGACGATATTTTAGATGAGATTAAGCACATATCAGTATTAGATAGGTCTGAGCAAGGACGTTTAGCATACGACATATTATTTCAAATATTAAAGCGACAACTCTCTTTAGAACTTAGTGTGATTGTTGATACCTGTTTAACTTTTGATTGGCTTCGGAAGAATTTGCTAGAACACGCATCAAAGTATAAAGCTATTCCAGTTATTGTTTTATGTGAGTGTCCTAGTGAAGTGGCTAGAGATAGAATTGCAAATCGTATAAGAGACGATAAAGATACATACGCTGAACGTACATGGGAAGAGCATGAAAGGATAAAAAAAATGTTCGCTCCTTTGAATGAATGGACGCACTTAAAATTAGATACCTGTTTAGATCCGAGTGAGAATGCAATGAAAATAGCTGAACATCTTTTGCATACAGCAGAGTGATCTTAATAAGATAGCTGTCGAAAAACCCCACAATTCCGATATTAAAAAAATTGCGATCGCAATTTTCTCCCCCAGCCGCCCCAGATCCCCCAGCTTCGAGCCGCGACATTGCAAGGAAGTTGCGACACATTGGCGGCTGTAATCCTCATAAGTCAAGCTTTCTAGCAGAGTAATAAAATTTTTCTTAACTCTGTTTCTTACTTGTGCCAAACTTTATCAGTAATTGTTTAATTTTTAGTTGTACTGTATAAATTCAATTCTATTTAAGCCTTGAGCATTGGTCAGGTCAACCCCTGGTAAGCCGGAAGCAAACCATTTTTTCCATAAGCAATGCTACTAACTATAATTTTATGAAACGCCCCATCTTATACGTAGCCATCACAAACCACGGCTTCGGCCATGCTACCCGCACAGCCTCAGTCGCGGCGACAATTCAAAAGTTGTGTCCAGAGGTTCTCTTAATTATGGTGACTACTGCGCCTCGGTGGTTACTAGAGTGCTATATAGAAGGTGATTTTATCCATCGTCAGCGTGCTTTTGATTTGGGTGTGGTGCAGTCGGATAGCCTCAATATGGATAAGGATGCAACTTTGGCGAAGTTGTTGGAAATTAAAAAGCAGCAAAATTCCCTGATTGCTTCCGAAGTAAATTTTATCCGCCAAAATCGTGTGGATTTAATATTAGCTGATATTCCATTTCTCGCACCTTTGTTTGCTAAAGCCGCCGGTATTCCTTGCTGGATGATGAGTAATTTCGGCTGGGATTTTATCTACCGTAGTTGGGGAGGGGAATTTGTAGCGATCGCTGATTGGATTAGTGAGTGTTATTCTCAATGTGATAGGTTATTTCGTCTACCCTTCCATGAACCTTTACAAGCTTTCCCCAAAATTACAGATGTGGGCTTAATTGGTAGTTCTCCCCGTTACTCTGTTGAGGAAATCCGTTCTCTTTGGGGTATCATTGCACCTAAAGATAAAACTGTCTTACTTACCTTCGGTGGTCTGGGTTTACAACAAATTCCCTACGAGAACCTCAAGAATTTTCCCGATTGGAAGTTTATCGTTTTTGATAATTCTGCCCCTGATTTACCTAATTTAATCAAAATTCAAGACCGCCAATATCGCCCTGTCGATTTTATGCCAATTTGTGGGCGTGTTGTTTCTAAGCCTGGTTTTAGCACATTTGCGGAAGCGACTCTACTAGATGCACCCCTAGTAACCATTCCCCGCGATGATTTTGCGGAGGCTGCTTTGTTATTGGAGGGTATAGCCAATTACAATTCCCATCAAATTTTAACTCCAGAAGAATTTTTCCAAGGTAACTGGGATTTTCTCCATCAACCAGTGCAACCACCAAAGCAAACTCAACCAATTGCTAAGGATGGAAATGTGGCGATCGCCCAAGCTATTTTAAAATATTTACAATTCATCTAATACTGTTTCTTGATGTAGCTTGCGTGGCGTAGCCATAGATGCACTTTATTCTGTAATGTAGAGATTTTGTATGCAACGTCTCTACATCATTTATTTGGTGCAACTTCATAGAGAATTGGTATTAGCTGTTATCTACACCGAAAATATCATTACAAATGACTCACTACCAAAAACTTCTTAGAGTTTCTACTAACGGGAAATCATTCTACAACATTACTGCCAAAATTGAATCTATAGTTGCTGAATCTGGCGTGGAAACTGGACTTTGTACTTTATTTTTACGCCACACTTCTGCCAGTTTAGTGATTCAAGAAAATGCCGACCCAGATGTACTTGTGGATTTAGCTAATTATATGGCTAAACTTGTGCCAGAATCAGGGAAATATATTCATGATGCTGAAGGCGCTGATGATATGCCGGCACATATCCGCACGGCTTTGACTCACACTTCTGAAAATATTCCGATAAATCGTGGTCATTTGGTGTTAGGAACTTGGCAGGGAATATATATTTGGGAACATCGTCAGCGCAGTCATGTCAGAGAATTAGTTGTGCATATTTCGCAATAACTGGAATTGATCAGATCCCCAACTACTCTTAAGACTTATAGCCTTTCTTACCCTAGTGAAGTACAAATAACAATAATTAAACGCAGATGGACACAGATATTGATGAAGTCTTACCGCAGGGTACGCGGATAAATTTGCACCTCAGTAGACTAAGAAACGCTATAGGGATCTGTCAATATATATAAAAGTTAAATTTATTTAATATATTTTCACATCATGTAATTACAGATATAAAATAATATTTATTTCTAGCCATTTAAGCTAGTTTAATAACGATGCAGCACATAGCACCGATTAATAATTTTCAATTACTCGATGAAATACTAACCCAAGCTTCAGTTGATTTATTAACCTTGAATCCCCAAAAAAGAATGATAACTAGCTTTGTGGAATTGGGGCATAAAATTATGCAAGAAACTACAAATTCTCAAATAATTAATGCCTTAATTAAGACGTTAGAAATCATAGTCTATGCTCAGTTAAAGAATTTCCCAGGAAATATTTTCTGGGATTTTGATTTTATGGTTAGTAGTATGTTAAGACTAGCTTTGTTAGAAAACGATGGTGCTGTTGATTTTCTAGAAACTTTTGGACAAAAGATGGTATCTTTAACAGAACTATTTGGCGGCAAAAGTGAAATTAGATTTCGCTATGTCCATGATTTTACATATGGATTTGATTGGGCAAGGTGGGTACAAAAAGATCCAAAAAATCGCGTAACAATAGAGCCTTTTAGTTTGATTTTCCTTGACTACTTGTTAGATAAAAGTGAAGAATTGCGGCAACGTATTCATCAAGGTCGTTCCCAATCTTATAAGTTGTGTGCAACAGGTTTTCGTAATCCTTTTACTTTCTCCCGTGAACCAGAAGATGAATATCGATTATTTACCCATCTTGCCCAAGACAAATTGATTCCAGTCCCAGCATGGAGTTGGAATGCTTCTCCTGTCTGGAATCAGCCTTTTGAAGAGATGCGTGAGCAATTAGCATTAAAATTAAATATTCAACCACAGAGACACTGATGAAAATTGCGGATTTAATTACTTGGTTTGAATCTTGGGCGAATCCGGCTTGGTGTGAAAGTTGGGATAATTGCGGCTGGCAAATTGAACCTGGAATACTGCATGAAGAGGCTAGGGTTTTGGTTTGCCTCACACCAACTTTGGCGGTAATGGAGGAAGCGATCGCACTCCAAGCCAATCTGATTTTTGCCCATCATCCCTTGATTTTCAGCCCTCCCAAGTCTCTCCGTCGCGGTGAAGCGATCGCCGATATGGCCAGGTTAGCCTTTACCAAAAATATCGGTATCTACAGCGCGCACACCAATTTTGACCAAGTAGAAGATGGTACGGCTGATGTTTTAGCACAGATTTTAGGACTCAAGGATGTTGCTCCCATCGTCCCAACCCAAGGGGGGCTAGGTTATGGGCGTGTTGGTTTGCTAGATCCGTTCTTAAATTTACAAGAGTTATTAACTGTCATTCAAACCCGCCTGGCTCCTCCTGATTTAATTTTTTCCCCCACTGCGGATTTACAGCAGATAATTTCACGGGTGGCTGTGTTGGGTGGTTCGGGTGCGAGTTTTATCTCGGCGGTAGCCAAAACGGGTGCGGAAGCTTATCTGACTTCTGACTGCAAGTTCCATCAGTTTCAAGAAAGCCGCGATCGCGGTTTAATTCTCATCGATGCTGGACATTATGCCACTGAACGTCCGGCTTGCGATCGCTTAGTAGAAAAATTTCGGTCTTTAAATCTACATTGGGTGCAATTGAGCAACCAAGATGAGGATTTTCGCCAGTTTTTCGTGAAATAGGGCAAGGGCGATATGTAATTAAATATTAATGATAAGTTAGTAGTTTTTTTGTTTTCTATTTAAGTTAATTTACGTAATAGATTTTAATGTCTAACTAATAGTATCTTTCTGTAACTCTTTCAGGAAATACCATTCGGAGTCAAAACGTAATTATTACATATACCTTGGTTTTTTCATGATGTGATACAGGTCACAGACGATACTGACTAGGATCACTAATAATTGCTGTTTTATATCAATTAGGTAAAGCCTAAAGTATTCCAAACTGGAGGTGACCAAATGCTTACTCAACCCTAAACAAGATGATTCGCGCACTTGTTGAATCTGCTTTTCAAACTGGTTATCTCAGTGTTGAATCTGAGGGTCTACTCAATCAAGTGCTGGCTACTAGGTGCTATCAGCCGGAAGATGTGCCGTCTCTAGCATCTTTGTATGATGCCGTTAATGCGGGAACCATTAAACGAGAAGCATCTTCGCAACGTCTCATAGAATCTCTCTCACGCTTCAAATCTCCCTAAAACTACCAAATTCTGATGATAAAAATCTTCAACTCATAACTATTGAGGCTTTGTTGTTGAAAACCATGAAGGTCAGCCAGAGAATGAGTTAAGATCAAATACGTAGGGGTAAACGTCAAGCCGAATCCCCAGGCTTCCCAGCAATGCTAATGATTACAAGTAGGCAAATTAAACAACCGGAATCATCGCTTGTTTTGGAGTATTTATTATTACATAATGGTAGGAAGAACTTACCGGAACCCATTCACTTGGTGAGGAAGACACCAGAAATGTTTGATTTCTATGAAGCAAACATTAGCTGAATCACCCCGAAAGAGATAGAATTTGGTGCAGTAACCACAAGTTTATGAATCCATATTCTCCCAGAACTGAAAATTATCAGTAAGTATCTGGACATGGTCAGAAGACACACTGATTCTGAAGCAGGTTTCTCAAATCCTAAGGGTGTTATTTAATTGGGGTAAAACCCAGATTTTTCAAGGTTTAACTACGTTGTTTAAAAAGGCAGAAGCAGTACATGCTACACCGCAAGATTTATCAACTGTGTTGCGACGGGCGGGAGGTATGTGTATTCTTGCGGGACCAGCAACGCTGGATAGAGCGCGCCCGCATCCTCGATATAGAGGGAGACTTAGTGACCCTACGCTATGAAACAGACGAAGAAGACGAAGTTTGCTCTTGGGAAGAGATGGTTCGTCTTGAAAGCATCGGCGCTGTTACTCAAAAATTAGCTTCAGTTCCACGCGGTAATATAGAACCCCTCACAACTGAAGATTGCCCAGATGCCGAGCGTATCCGTAACCATTATCCCGATTCTAATCCTGAGTAAGAGGTAAGGGGGCAGGGAGCAGGGAGCAAGGGGGAGCTTACCAAAAGATTTCTCCTTTTCAACCTACATCCAATCCCTCTCCCCGCTCCACATCCTGAATCCTGAGTAATACGTCCTACTCAGGATTCGTTATTTTATGGGGAGGGGTGTAAGGGTTTAGGGGTGTAAGGGTTTAGGGGTGTAGGGGTGTGGGGGAAACAACTAATAATCAAATCAAGATACCGCATAAATACAGTTTTTCTCCTAACCTCTATACCCAGTCACAGCAAGAGTTTCACGTTTACAAGCGCGACATTCCCTTTATACCCCTATACCCCTATTCACCATTCGCTAATCGCTCAAAAGCGGGACAGTGACCCTCTAGAGTCACTCTAAAGTTGTATAGGGGAGAGGAGGGGTTCCAGCAGCGTTGTCCTCGTTGATGGCGACAAGTGCCGCAGCAATTAATTTCGGGGGAGATGTAGCGATCGCTATTTTGATTGAGGAGTTCTCTTTGGGTTAATCCCCGTAATACCAGTTCTTCCCCCTGCCAACGGGCTTCAATTAAACCAGTATCGGCAAACTGTCGCCACCGGGGATCGGCGGTTATGGCTTCGGGGATGCTGATGGTGATGACTGTCCCTAACTCTGTCAGTTCGCCTTCATAATTTGTTTCTGGGGGGGCTGGTTGTAAAAATGTTTCGCCGATAAGCAGTTCTACCATCGTCTCAGCCGCCGGTGAATGGATGTGATAACGGTTCTGCAATTCTTCTAAACAGGTCAAATCTGCCAGGTAGGCAGGGGAACCGTGAACAAAAACGACGTGCTGGGGACGTAAGTTATGAATTAATTGGGTAGTTCCCGGCCCATCACTGTGTTGAGCTAGGAGATAACTTTCTACTGTGGTGGGGGCTGAGTATTTTTTATTAACTTTTATATCAATTTTTTCTGGCAATAAGATGAGCCAAGGCCCGGTTTCTGGTTGACAGTACTGTTCTAAATCAGATGTGGAATCTGTCAGGACGATACAAGGTGATTTACCTACTATGCTGCGGTTTTCTGGTTGCAAGCGGCGCACGCGGGGACGCACTCGCTCATCCCAAAATAAGGGTTGATGGCGGGCGAAGTTTTGGACTGATGCTGGTAGGTGGGGTAGCAGTTCCAAGTAAGCATCACAGCCAATAGCAACAGCGCCATCAACCCAAATATCTAAATCTCTGCCGGTGAAGTGGTGATGAGAACGCAGCAACATCAACAGTTCTTGTCCTAAGCCTAAAGCGGGGGTGGGGAGGATAACAGAACAGCGATCGCTAATGGCGCGATTAATTCTCTCGGCTAGTTGGTTTTCTTGGTTGCGGCGGTGGGGGTGTCTGGATGTGCCGTAGGTTCCTTCGATAATCAACACATTTAAATCTATACCGCGCAGTTCTTCTAACCGTAAACCTTCAACTAAGCGAGAGTTAGATAAAAAGAAATCCCCTGTATAGAGTAATTTGTATGAGCGATGTTCTGTGGTGTATGTGAGGAGAATGGCCACTGCGCCTGGTAAGTGTCCGGCGGGGAAGATTTCGGCAACTAACCCATCTTGCAGTTCTACAGGCGATCGCAACGGTAAGGCGTGACACAGTTGGGGAATTTCCTGGGGGTTGCGGTCTAACCAATTCAAAGGCAGTAACTTGCTGGTTACCTCACTACCATAGATAGGTAAATTAGGAAAAGCTTGATGCAGTGCTAGTAAACCTCTAGCATGATCTGGGTGGGCATGGGTAACTAAAACTAAATCTGCTGGTAAAGGTGGAGTACCCCGCTTTGCTGATGGAGTTACACTCTTTTGGATGGGTGAAATATCCGCTAAACCACAATCTAACAGAATTCGATGCGGCCCCATCCGCACTAATAAACATACACCTTCATCATTGTGCTGAACACTGTAGGGAAAACATTCTAGTTCGGTTGCTGCTTCCCCTGTCTCAATATTGGAATATGTGGACAAATTATTCCTCATGTTCTGCTCCCCTCCAACCTCATCATTGACCTATCCGAAAAACCAAGATTCACGAAGATTTTGGTTTTGTAGCTTGGGGGTAGTTTTGGTAGTGCGCCCCTAAAGCTGAAGAATGTGGATTTTTGATTGGGATGGACACCTTTTGCGAACGCGTACTGGTTCGTAAAAGTTGGATAACCAGGAGCCATTAAACTGGGGAATCAGGGAATTTGCCTCTTGCATTTGTAATGAACCGAAATTCTGATCGCTTACTGTCAGCAACCAGATTTCTTTTAATGGGCAGAACCATTGCCATGATAGTTATCTGAATCATAGAACCCATTTTTCGTCCCAAAGAATAGGCACGAAACAGTAAATATTACGGTTAAACCCACTAAAATCAGTTTCACGTCCATTGGTTGTTACTCTCTAACTAAGACTTACTTATATTAATAGCGTGATTTTCCCGTCTAGCGGAATCGCTAGAAAATCTTTACTATGCTTGGGTTGATTGGGCAATAGGTAAATTTACCGCAATCAGTCAGATTGTAGAGCTTTTTGGTATTACCTGTCTATTTATGCAATATGCCTTTACAAAGTGGGGCATGGGAAGTGGCAGGGGTTGTTTCCTGAGTAGGAAATATGTAGATTAACATTTGTAAATACTTAAGTTTGTTTATACTTTTATCCCTCAATTTGCTGAGAAAACTTTGTACATGAAAGTAAAGTAGTTAAAATATAAGTACTTATATTTTACGTTTACTGATATTTTAATAATGAAACATCTAAATTTTTAAATGTTCAAAAATCTAAGTGTTAAAAACTAAATCGAATGTCTAGATGTTTAGATGTACAGTTAAGATGATAGGTATTCTTTATGTAGAAAAAATGATTATTACGGTAGCGGCGTTTAAAGGCGGTGTCGGTAAATCTACGACTGCGTTGCACTTAGCCAATTACTTGCAAATGAAGGCGGACACACTATTGGTAGATGGTGATTTAAACCGCAGTGCTTTAGATTGGTCAAATCGGGGTTCTTTACCTTTTAAGGTGGCTGATGAGAAGCAGGCAGTCAGTTTGGCGGGGCTTTATGAGCATATAGTGATTGATACGCCAGCCCGTCCAGACACAGAAGAACTGAAAACTTTGGCTAAAGGATGCGATTTATTGGTTATACCAACAACACCAGATGCGATCGCTTTAGCTGCCACTTTAAATCTAGTTAATTTGCTGAATAAAATAAAAATAAAGTATAAAATATTACTTACAATTGTTCCCCCAAATCCCAATAAAACCGGGGAGGAAGCGAGAACAACTCTCTTAAATGCGGAACTACCTGTATTCAAGTCAGGGATTCGGCGCTTGGCGGTGTTCCAACGTGCTGCTTTAGAAGGGGTTCCAGTCAATGCTGTTAAAGACCCTTATGCTCAAATTGCTTGGCGATGTTATGCCGAGGTGGGAAAGGAAATATTAGACTGATTCGTAATTTATATTTCTTAATTGAGTGGAATGCCTTGAATAATCAAAAAAAAACTAGCCGTTTCGATGATTTAATTGATGCAGCCCTTAGCCGTCAACAGCGAGACCAACCACAGTCAACACCAAATAAACCGACTTCCCAAAGCAAAAGCACTGACCCGGCTTATACCCGGACAACGATTTATTTACCAAAGCAAGTACATCGCCAACTTAAAGCAGCAGCAGTTTCCCAAGAACGACAAATGAGCGATATTGTGACGGAACTTATTGAACAGTGGTTAGAAAATAAGCAGGGGGAAGAACTCATGACTGATGACCAATAACTAAAGCACAATATCTTCGCCTTGTTCGGTGAAGCGCACTTCTTTAATCTTCCATTGGGGATTACTAGTTAAGGTTTTACGGAGGCTGCCAAATAGGGCAAATTGTTCGCAGCTAGAAAGTGAGACGAATTGTCGCTTGGATTGGGGTGAGAGTCTTAAGTCAACTGTGGCAATGCCCTTCCTGACTTTGACACGATAACCGGATAGGCTAAAGTCGGCGGTATCTTGTTCCTTGATGATTTTACCCACAGCGTTAGTTACAGATTGGGTGGAGGGTACGGTAACTTTTTGTGGGACAAATTCTTGACACTGGACATCACTGGTATAAAGAGTAACATTTACTGTTTTGCCAGAGATGGCTTTAGGTTCGGTGTTATTGGTTTTGGCTCGCAGTTGAGCCATGCTTGGTGCTGGTTTTGGGGAGATTGTATTTGTTGTGTTGCTGGGGTTTGAACTACAACTGCTGAGGCTAGCGATCGCCACCATCATTAATGGTAAAAGACACCTGTTGTACATTTTCATAATCTTGTTTTAAATCTCTTTCTCTTGACTTCAGTATGGCTATCAAGGATTCCGTATAAATTTGCCATAAATTTCTCATAAGTCTTGAGGGTTACACTATCCCCAGCACCCATTATTCCTATGATGATTTTTCGCATATTTCTATAAATTCAACTTTACTTCTTGACTGTTATTAGCTATGTTCAAACCAAGAAAGTGCTTGAGATTAGCTTATGCCTGCAATTACTTTTGATCCACGTACATCTGAGTGGGATGGTACATTAATTGACAAGTGGGAACCCTCTAAATGGAAGCAATGGAAAGCTAAACAAACTGATGAATCGGCGAAGGTAGAACGGGAATACCTGCGAATTAAACAGTCCGTACAGCAGGCAAATGCGGCTTTAAGTTTAGATAGAATCAAGATTAAATTGAAACTTACCAGCCCGAAAAGTATCGCTTTACAAGGTACTTTTCCCTGTAAACCTGGGGATGTAGGGAAGCAGGGTAGTCCTAATAAACAATATACCATTTCTTGTGGTTTTGCAGCTAATGATGCTGGGGTAAAAATGGCTGTTTTGAAAGCACGAGAATTGGATTTATCGTTGATTACAAAACAATTCCAGTGGACACCAGAGTTACTAGGTAAACAGGCACAAAAGATAGAATTACCAACACAGAAGAATTCTGGGAAACTCATTGGTGAATTAATTCAAGAATATGAGCGTGAATTTTGGAAAACTCACGAGCAGAATAGACGAGGAATTCGGACTTGGGAAACTCATTATATTAGGCATTTAAAAAAACTGCCTTATGATTTACCAATGTCTGCTCAAGCATTAGAAATAGCTTTAGAAAAAACCAAACCGAATACATCAGCGAGGTTTTTTATGGTATGGCAATTAAAGAAGTTTTGTGAGTTTTGTGGAATTGATGATTTTAAAACAATTTATGCCTATGCGACTCCTAAACCCCATCCGGCTATTCGCAAAGTTCCCTCAGATGAAGAAATTATCCAAGGATTTAACAAAATTGGTCTGCCTCTATCAGTCTACACGAGTAAAGAGAACACTACACAGCCGGAACAATGGCAATGGGCATACGGAATGCTGGCTACTTATGGCTTAAGACCCCATGAATTATTTGCTGTAGATATAGAAGCTTTTTTAGAGCCAAAAAATACTTTTCACTTAGTAAGTTTAAATCCTAGTTTGACGGAAGGTACTAAAACTGGTGAACGGAGTTGTGGAATTCCCCCTTTACATCCTCATTGGGTGGATTTATTCAAGTTAAAGAATATTAGATTTCCCTATAACGAAGGTAAGTTAAATAATAAAACTGCCAAACTGTATATCAAATTTAGAAATGCGGATATTGGTTTTAGACCTTATGATTTACGTCATGCTTATGCCATACGAGGTCATCGTTTACGGGTGCCAATAAAGACTATGGCAGATTATATGGGACATACAGTACAAGAACATACTAAAAGTTATCAAAGATGGATGAATGAAGATACTAATTTAGAGATTTATAAAGAGGTGGTGATTCACAGACAAGGCACTAGTAAAGAGGCGATGAAAGAAAGAATTCATGAATTAGAAGCTGAGAACTTGGCGCTGAAAGCTGAAAATGCTACACTTAGGGGTTTGTTAGTACAACACCAATTGGGTGAATTACTGAGTTAAAGACAGCCGATTGATATTGCTGGATGGAGATTGGGCAAGATAGATACTGAAGTTAACTTCAAATTTGTCGCTGGTAATGTAGTATACCTATGACTGACAATCTCGTGACTATAGATAAAAATACTTATGATTCTCTTCAACAGGAACTCATAGGACTACGCCAGGTAGTAGCAAAGACTTTACAACTAGGGTTATTGATTGAGTATATACCTGCGGCGATCGCTATTTTTGATAGTGAGATGCGCTACTTGCTGGCTAGTCGGCGCTGGCGAGAAGACTATGACTTAGTTGATGAGAATATCGTCGGTCGTTCTCATCATGATGTTTGTCCAGAAATCACTTTGGGTTGGCAGAACAGATACGAGTGTTGTTTGGCAGGAAATGCGGAGAAATCTGAAGAGGAAACTCTTATCCGTCGGGATGGGACTATTGATTGGGTGAAATGGGAAATAAATCCTTGGTATGAACCATCAGGTGAGGTGGGTGGTTTAGCTGTTGTCTCTGAGGTAATTACCCCACGCAAACAATCAGAAATTGCTTTAGCCGATAGTGAAAGACGTTTAAGAGATACGGAAGCACGGTTGCAGCGTCTAGCTGATAATCTGCCAGGGATGCTTTATGAATTTTGCCTGAAACCTGATGGCACCATGACTTTCCCTTATGTTTCTTCTGGATGTCGAGAACTAATAGAACGCAGTCCCCAAGAGTTACAGGATGATGCTTCGCTCATTTTTGCCAATACTCATCCTGAGGATATGATAGGGCTGCAAGAGGCGATCGCTAACTCTGCCAAAACTCTGCAAAACTTTGAATATGAGTGGCGTATTATCACTTGTTCTGGTCAGCTAAAGTGGGTTCAAGGAGCCTCAAGACCGGAACGTCAGCCAGGAGGCGAAATCACTTGGTATGGTTATCTATTAGATATAAGCGAACAGCAAGCCGTACTTCGTGAACGCAAGCAAGCAGACCAACAATTGCAACAGCAAGCACAGTTGTTACAAAGTATATGGGAAGGTGTAGATTACGGTATCTGTGTCTTGGATGTTTTGGATGATGAGGCAGAGTTTCGTTACGTTAAAATAAATCCTGCCATGCACCGCATTAGTCTCTTGCCAGTTGCATCTTTTATTGGTAAAACAACGGCAGAGTCACTACCACCTGAAATTGCCGATTTATATCGCCAACGCTATCAACAATGTATCAAGTCTCGAAAGAGCCTAGTCTTCGAGGATAATTTCTTAGTTAACGATAAAGAAACTTGGTGGTTCGTCAATATTACACCCCTTGGTGATAGCAATTCACAAATTTCACAACTCGTAGTGACAGCGACGGAAATTACAGAACGCAAACAAGCTGAACAAGAACGGCAATTGTTTGTCTCTCTGATTGAAAATAGCAGTGACTTTATTGGTTTTGCGACTTTAGCAGGAAAACCATTATTTCTGAATGAAGCTGGACTCAAGTTAGTTGGCCTTGATGGTTTAGACGCTCTGAAGAATCTCCATATTCTGGATTTTTTCTTCCCAGAAGATCAAGAATATATGGATAAACACATTATGCGGGTGGTAAATGAGCGTGGTTTATGGCAGGGTGAATATCGTTTCCGCAACTATCAGACTCATGAAGAAATACCAGTTGATTTTAATATATTTACTGTTAAAAGCTCGGAGACTGGTAAGCCTTTGTGTTTAGCAACAGTTACTCGTGATATTCAGGAACGTAGAAAAGTAGAAGCATTACTGCAAGAACAAGAGCAATTTTTACGTAATATTTATGAGGGTGTTGATCAAATTATCTTTGTGGTTGATGTTTTAGAAAACTTAGATTTTTGTTATACCGGTTGGAACTCAACAGCAGAAAGATATACAGGAATTACTCGGAATGATGCTATTGGTAAAGCACCTGAGGATATTTTTGGCAGTGTTGAAGGTTCTTTAGTTCGTCAACGATACAAAAACTGTGTGGAGGCTGGTGTTAGCATTTCTTTTGAAGATTGTTTAACTTTCCATAATCAAGAAACTTGGTGGTTAACTAAAATTAATCCCCTGAAAAATAGTGCTGGTAGAGTTTATTGTCTAGTTGGGACAACTTTAGATATTACACAGCGCAAACAAAATGAAATTCAATTGCGACAGCAAGCCGAAAATTTAGAAAACACTCTGCGTGAATTACAACTTACCCAAACTCAACTTATCCATAGTGAGAAAATGTCTTCTATTGGGAATATGGTTGCAGGTGTAGCCCATGAAATCAATAATCCAGTTAACTTTATTCACGGTAATTTGATTCCAGCCAGTGAATATGCTCAAGACTTGTTACAGCTAGTAGAACTTTATAGACTCCACTTTCCCTATCCGCCAGAAGAAATTCAGGAATTCATTATAGATATTGAGTTTGATTTCCTCAAGGAAGATTTGGTTAAGCTGCTGCAATCTATGCGTATAGGAACCCAACGCATTCGAGAAATTGTCTTATCACTCCGCAATTTTTCCCGCCTTGATGAAGCTGAATTTAAGCAAGTAGATATTCATGAAGGTATCGATAGTACGCTCATGATTTTACAAAATCGCCTGAAAGCTAAGTCAGACCATCCAGAAATTTTAGTCGTTAAAAGTTACGGCGATTTACCTTTGATTGATTGTTATCCTGGTCAGTTAAATCAGGTATTTATGAACCTTATCAGTAATGCTATTGATGCTTTAGAGGAGTCAATAGTTGATGGTCAATTGTCAGTTGCTACGCCTACAATTTATATTCGTAGCGAAAAGTTTAATAATAACTGGGTGCGAGTTACCATATCAGATAATGGCGTAGGGATTCCTCAAGAAATCTTATCAAAACTATTTGACCCGTTTTTCACGACTAAGTCTGTGGGTAAGGGAACTGGCTTAGGTTTATCTATCAGTTATCAAATTGTTGTGGATAGACACAATGGGAAATTAACTTGCAACTCGACACCTGGACAAGGAGCAGAATTTATCATTGAGATTCCCATTCATCAGTGAACAATTATTATAATAAACACCTTAATATATATTTCCCAGATAATTTTCTTTCTAGGCGATGCTCATACTTCTATGGATTTTTCTGGATGTTCCCAATCTAAAATCCAAAATGGTATAAGGTGCGTCAGTATGAATAATTTCTGAGTGTAACTAGACTTCATTTCACTGACACACCCTACTGAATGATAACTGTGATGAATGCGATCGCTCAATTTGTTTCCATAAGATCACGCCAGTATCTTTATCCTTTAAAATCAAGCCATGAGATTTAGGTTAAACGGTAATTAAGCAATTAAAAATTAGCTCTTATATTACTTGTCAAGCAAGTTAATTTTTCACGAATTTACCTATTCCCAAAATTGCTGGATTTTTGCAACAACCTCAGACAAGGGATTATTTGGAGTTGGTGAAAAATGAGCTAGGGAAATAAGGAAATTTTAAATGCAGTTATAGATGATATTATTGACTCGGATAAGTCTTCGGTTTTGTAATCAACCAATTTATCCGGCCCGGTTTGATATTCGGAAATCAATAGCGGAATAATTGATTTGCTGAGGTTGGGTTGATGCGAAGAAACCCGATATCAGTCAGTTATTTACTCTCGTTTTGGTTAACGCTGATGGTGATTGCTCAACTTTTCGCCATGTCCCCTAGATGATGTGGAAGCGATCGCCATCTTCAACGACAATGGTTTTTATGCCCTAATCCGTCTGCCATGACAGTATCCTCATTACCATAAAATGCTCACTTTTAGTAAAAAATATGAATAACTGCATTAAAAATTTACAATAAAAAGTAAGAAAAAAGTAAGAAATAGATTTTTTGTAAAAAGCCCAAATCTAGATATAGCAAGGAAAATTAATGGTGCGACCGCGCAGGGTATTTGCTCAGCATTGGCTCAAAAGTGATAAGGCACTCGACGCAATTGTTAAGGCAGCAGAGTGTAGTACAAATGACCGCATCCTAGAAATCGGCCCCGGTACAGGTATTCTGACTCGGCGTTTATTACCATTGGTAGAAGCTTTACTAGCAGTAGAAATTGACCGCGATTTATGTAAATTGTTAGTCAAACAACTAGGACAAAAAGAAAATTTTCTATTATTACAAGGAGATTTTCTCACACTAAATTTAGTTGCAAACTTACTAACATTTCCGAAGTTTCAAAAGCCAAATAAAGTAGTTGCTAATATTCCCTACAACATTACTGGGCCGATAATAGAAAAACTATTGGGAACAATTGCTAACCCTAACCCTGAACCATTTGACTCCATGGTATTGCTCATTCAAAAAGAAGTAGCCGAAAGGTTATATGCTAAAGCTGGGTCAAGAACCTTTGGAGCATTATCGGTCAGGGTACAATATTTAGCTGATTGTGAATTTATTTGTGATGTCCCTGCGGGTGCATTTCATCCACCACCAAAAGTAGATTCCGCAGTTGTTAGATTGCGTCCTCGACAAATACAGATTCCTGCTCGTGACCCAAAACGACTAGAGAATTTGGTAAAGTTAGGATTCGGCGCGAAACGTAAAATGCTACGCAACAATTTGCAATCAGTAGTAGACCGCGATCGCCTGAGCCAATTACTGGAACAATTAAATATAAACCCCCAAGCCAGAGCTGAAGACATCAGCACTCAGCAATGGGTAGAATTAGCCAACTTATTGGGAGTAGAGTAATTTTAGATTTTGGATTTTAGATAAAAGTCAAATCCCAATCCCCAATCCCCAGTCCCCAATCCCCAGTCCCCAATCCCCAGTCCCCAATCCCCAGTCCATGCGTTCCTACAAATTAATTGCTCCCGCCAAAATTAACTTGTATTTAGAAATCATCGGCGACAGACCAGATGGGTATCATGAGCTAGTGATGATATTGCAAAGTATCAACCTAGCCGACGAGATTGAAATACACTCCCTCAGCAGTGAAACCATCCGCGTTCATTGCAATCACCCACAAGTTCCCACAGACAAAAGTAACCTCGTATATCGCGCCGCCGAACTTATGGCGACAAAATTTCCTGAAGCCTTCACTAAACATGGGGGTGTAGATATCACCGTCCACAAACATATTCCCGTAGCAGCTGGCTTGGCTGGAGGTTCAACCAACGCCGCAGCTGTGTTAGTGGGGATAGATTTACTTTGGAACTTGGGACTAACCCAAACAGAACTAGAAGAATTGGGATCTATTCTGGGTTCAGACGTACCATTTTGTGTCGCTGGTGGTACAGTCATCGCCACAGGTAGAGGAGAACAACTTTCCCCCTTGCCCAATTTGGATCATATATATATAGTATTGGGCAAATATCGCAGCTTAGAAGTTTCCACCGCCTGGGCATATAAAACCTATCGTCAAGAATATGGTAGTACTTATCTTAGAGATACCAATGACTTAGCTTCCCGCGCCGCCGCAGTTCATTCAGGTAGTATAGTTAAGGCTATTGTAGAAAAAGATGCTGTAGCGATCGCCCAAAAACTGCACAATGATTTAGAGAAAGTAGTATTACCTTCCTATCCCCAAGTTTTGCAACTGAGAGAATTGTTTGCATCTCAACCAGGTGTTATCGGAACTATGATGTCTGGTTCAGGCCCCTCAGTATTTGCTTTATGTGAAACTCAAGCACAAGCAGAACAAGTTCAGCAGCAAGTAAGACAAACAATTCCCGACGAAGATTTAGAATTATTTGTAACTCGCACGATTACACATGGGATTCAAGTTGTGGGTAATGAGTAACTTATGAACAACGAAACTCAACAAACAGATACATCAGGACAAGTTCCGCCTACGCCGCTACGCTGTATAACAGGAGCAGGTATTTCCGGCGGAATGGGATATGCTTTGTATTTACTAATGATATCCATCGCTACAACTTTTGCCAAAAAACCTATCCACTCTGATAACCAGTTAGTTATCAGCTTGACATCTGCTGTGCGTACCTTGGTAGTTGGGATAGTCGCCTTGGGAACAGGGATATTTGCTATAGTGACAATTGGTTTATTAGCATTAGCTGTACAACTGTTAGTACAGCAGTTGATAAAACCTAAAAATAATTAACTCCGGCCAGTCAATAAGCATTTTTCCGATTGAGGACAAACATCAATCAGCTGTGGCTTCAGATTTCTAACAGACTGGAGTGATTGTTGTTGTTTTCTCCAAGCTTTGGGAGGTAACCCGTGATGTTGGCGGAATTGGCGAGAGAAATGACAAGCATTTTGATAACCCAGCGCTGTTGCAATCTGTTCGATGGTTTTATTCGTATTTCTCAGTAGAGGACGCGCTGCGGCCATTCGCCGTTTGAAAATCCAGCCGTTCACCGTATCCCCCGTTTCTCTAGCAACTCTACTGGTTAAGTAAGCGGGTGAATAACCAACCGCAACAGCCACATTTGATAATGTAATTCCTTGATGATAATGAGCTTCAATATAATCAAAAACTTCCTGAAGCTGGGGAGTAGAGGGAAAAATTGCTTCAGAGTCTACAGCTAGGGATTCTGTTAGTTGATGAGATTTAGTCGCATACCAATACCTGAGCATAGCTTGCTTTTCTAAACGGATAGCGATCGCTTTGAGTATTTCCTCTATAGTAGAAGGCTTAGTAATATAGTCATCAGCTCCCAACTCCATACCCTTACGAAGACCGGCTTTATCATCGTTTCCAGTCAGAAAAATGAAGGGAATAATCGCTGTCAGAGGATCTTGGCGCAGCACATTTAAAACATCGTAACCATCCATATCAGGCATCATAATATCGCAGATAATCAAATCTGGTAAATATTTTTGTGCCTGTTGAATACCAGACGCACCGTTTTCAGCCGCTATACCATCAAAACCTCTAGCCTCAAGCACCGCTAAAAAGAGATTGCGACTATCGCTATCATCTTCAATAACAAGAATTGTTTTCGATGATTCGTTTGTCATGTTTCCATCACTAAGATTGGTGGTCATTTCAGTTATCAATAGAAACTATCAGCCATATAGAAAAACTGGGTGTGCTTCCCTAAACCAAAGGTAAAAACCACCATTTAAACAGTCTTACAGCGCTTAAGTCTCCAATCAAAATCTATTGCTAGGAAAAATTGAAATACAAATTCAGAGAAATTATTTTCGCCACGTTTCATATTCTTATTGGCTCCTGCTAATCAGACTTCTAATATGAAGGCACTTACAGTTATTGAAATAAAAATTAGATGATTTTTAATCAATAAATCACTAGAACTTTGCCTTTTCTCATATTGTTCATATCAACTCATTAAAAGAAATATTTTCCCTTGGTTTATTCAAGTAAGTAATATATAAATTTTTCGCCGAGCTTGTGATTATTCATAAGTTAATTACTCCATGATTTTCATGGAAATTATGTATTATCCTACTCTTGTATTGGGTGAAATCAAAATTAAAAATAAACCCAGTTGACAAAGAATATAGTGCGTCAGAAAAGGGAGCATCCACTTTTGGAAGAAACATAATTCTGGGACTCCAAAAAACCTACTACATGGTTCATATAAAAAAGTCTATCCGCCGAAAGTGGATGCTCCCTCAGAAAATAATTAATTGAGTCTTTGTTGATTATTTTATTTAACATTGCATAGGGATATTATTAGCATATATATTCACTTGATTTCTCTAAAGAGATTAAAAAAATAATATTAAAATGCAATCACTATAAATTGCCTACAATATTTTTAAATAGCTTAGAAATGATTTATCATCGTCAAAAACAAGTAGTAATATTATAAGTCGGGAGATAACTTATTATCTAATAATAAATTTGTAGCTCCTAAACTGAAGTTTTTACTATTTTAATTTATATCGGATTTAACTACATAATAGCAGTCCGGGTCATCTGTCAGAAGGAGTACCTTTCTTCCTCATCATCCCTCTGAGTAGTTATCACTTATCTCTCGAAAGAGGTATAAAATATTAAGCTATTTTGTAACTAGGTATACAGTTAAGCGCCAAAATAGGCTTATCTAGCCACAAGTATGACAACTACCACGTAAGCTTAATACCATCCTAATAAGCTGCTCATGGTTTCTCAAAAAAATGTAAACTCTCCAATCTACTGCAATTTTGTTGGAGAGAGAACATCGTATAATTTATCTCTTTAATCGAGTATTAAATATTAAATATTTGACTTACAAGTATCGATGGGTATAAAAATCTTGCTGAGAAGGAAAAGAATATATCAACTTTAACTTTTTCGATTAGTAATATATTTTTATGTCTCAGATTATTTGTTACAAAGTGAATCATTGAATATTTCTATGGTAAATAATAATGCTCACAACATAAGTTGTTTTATAGGAGAATATAAAACCTATATAAGTCTGATTGATTTCTATGGATGTGTAAGTAGAAGTAATTGCAAATTTACAAAAAGATAGAAATTTTATTTTTTATTTGGCGTTTGAATGGTATCATTTTATTCGGCCGCGCATCCTTTAGATAATAAAGTTAAAAAAAGCCAGTAAATTTAAATAAAGAAAAAAGAGATATGTCTATCAAAAAATTGATCATATATCTACTGCCAAAGATTGAGTAATCTTAGCAAAGAAGTTGCTTCTGCAAAACGGTTCATTTTTAGGGGCGGGTTTAACTAGATATTTATTAAGCAGATAAAAATGCTGACTGGCTAAATTCACCCCTATTTTCAAAAATAGCGATCGCCTACAACTGACCGTATAAAAGTCCAACTTCTATCTGTGGTTGAGCATTTGCAAAGGCTTCTGTAGGAAATGTTTTGTGCTGTTTTTCCTATGCTGTAGTGTCAAAATCTTCTTTTGGAGATAGTGAAATTGGTTTGATTGTTGAATGATGGGTTACACCCCTCAATAAGCGATCGCCAAAAGTAGGGCGAACCGTTCGCGCTATACTCCCTCCAACACACAGAAAAGAAAAGACAATGAATTACTATACACTGGCTTACACAACCCTTGGTAACGTGCGCGTATCTCGCAGCACAACCGAGGTGAAGATGGACACTGCACTAGATGAAATTCTCTTTCACCTAAATCAAGTACGTGGAGGTTTGTTAACCAGTAGTTACGAATATCCAGGGCGATACAAAAGATGGGCAATTGGATTTATCAATCCCCCATTACAACTGACAACAAGAGAAAACGCATTTACCATCTCTTCACTCAATCCTCGCGGACAGGTGCTACTACCAACCTTGTTCCAGCATCTATCAGCCCAGTCGCAACTACAACAAATCAGCCTCAATCATGACTACATCACAGGTGAAATTCGACCCACAAAACAGTTATTCACAGAAGAACAACGCAGTAAACAACCGTCAGCGTTTACAGTCATCCGCGAAATTCTCCAGATTTTTGCGAGTGATGAAGATGAGCATTTAGGGTTATATGGTGCATTTGGTTACGACTTAGTATTTCAATTTGAACCAATTCCCCAAAAAATTGCTCGTCCCGCAGACCAACGGGATTTAGTCCTGTATCTACCCGATGAACTCATAGTTGTAGATTACTATCTGCAAAAGGCATATCGTCACCAGTATGAATTTGCCACAGAACATGGCAACACCGAGCATCTTCCACGGACAGGCCAGTCCATCGACTACCAGGGTAAACGTCTTCTACCAAACCAAACTGCTGACCATCAACCAGGAGAATATGCCAACCTAGTTGAGCAAGCACTCGACTACTTCCGCCGGGGTGACTTATTTGAAGTAGTTCCTAGTCAAAACTTTTTTACCGCCTGTGAACAATCACCCAGTCAACTATTCCAGACCTTAAGGCAAATTAATCCTAGTCCTTATGGATTTCTGTTGAATTTGGGGGGGGAATATCTCATAGGTGCATCACCAGAAATGTTTGTGCGAGTTGATGGTAGGCGAGTGGAAACCTGTCCCATTAGTGGCACTATTAGACGGGGAGAAGATGCCTTAGGCGACGCTGTACAAATTCGTCAGCTGCTTAACTCCCATAAAGATGAAGCCGAGTTAACCATGTGTACTGACGTAGACCGCAACGATAAATCGCGGATTTGTGAACCCGGTTCAGTCAGGGTGATTGGTCGTCGCCAGATTGAACTGTACAGCCACCTCATTCATACAGTAGACCATGTAGAAGGGATACTCAGACCGGAATTTGACGCTTTAGATGCCTTTTTGAGCCATACTTGGGCAGTTACAGTCACAGGCGCACCCAAACGAGCCGCCATGCAGTTCATCGAACAGCATGAACGCAGCGCCCGTCGTTGGTATGGGGGGGCAGTTGGTTATTTAGGCTTTAATGGTAACTTGAATACCGGATTAACCTTACGGACAATTCGTTTACAAGACTCCATCGCCGAAGTGCGAGTTGGTGCAACAGTCCTTTATGATTCCGTTCCGTCAGCCGAAGAAGAGGAAACAATTACTAAAGCGACTGCATTATTTGAGACCATTCGCCGTCATACCACTGCAAATAAAACCAAAGGAAGCGATGGTCATCGCCCTGGGGATATCGCCAAGAATAAACGTATCCTCCTCATCGACTACGAAGATTCATTTGTTCACACATTAGCTAATTACATCCGCACCACCGGCGCAACCGTCACCACCCTACGTCATGGTTTTGCTGAATCATATTTTGATACAGAACGCCCAGACTTAGTGGTATTATCTCCCGGCCCTGGTAGACCCAGTGACTTCCGCGTTCCCCAAACGGTTGCAGCTTTGGTAGGTCGAGAAATCCCCATTTTTGGCGTTTGTCTGGGATTACAAGGCATAGTGGAGGCTTTTGGCGGAGAATTAGGCGTGCTTGATTATCCCCAACACGGTAAACCCGCACGGATTTCAGTGACTGCACCTGATTCTGTGCTGTTTCAAAATTTACCAGCATCCTTCATTGTGGGTAGATACCATTCCTTATTTGCCCAACCCCAAACTATACCCAGTGAACTCAAAGTCATAGCGATTTCTGAGGACAATGTAATTATGGCAATTGAACATCAAACACTACCTATAGCCGCCGTCCAATTTCACCCAGAGTCAATCATGACCCTAGCAGGAGAAGTTGGTCAGACAATCATTAAAAATGTGGTGCAGACATATACCCAAACTTTAGGAACATCAATTTGCTCATAGTGGTAATGGGTAATGGGTAATTGGCTTCGCTGTGAGCGTCAGCCGAACGGTAATTGGGAATAAATGGAATTCTCTTCTCCATCACCAATTACCAATTACTAATCACCAATTACCAATTTTCAAACCATAAAATAAAATCATCAGGGGAAGTTATGTATCAGGAAGACATTTACAATTCACAGAACGTTAAAAAAATAAATAATGAACAAGTAGACCAAATTATTAAATCAATAATTGCCGGAAAGTATTCTTGGGCTTGCGTTTTACTGCTGCGATACTCTGGTTATAACCCCATAGATTACATCCCATACCGTACTTATATTCGATTACTTAAAAACAACTGTCTGGGTGGTAAAAATCAAGAAGGCAGAAATGATACTCAAGAGGTATTGATTTGAACCAAATCTCAGAAAATATGTTTGAGATGATGCGAAATAGTTGAATTCTTGTTGTAGGGGAGCAAAGAAAAACCCCCTACAAACCCACAGCTTGTTAGTAAATAGGGGTATAGGAAATAATGACCCCTACACCCCCACACCCCTATACCCTTTCTTAATTAACCCCTCTCCAGATTCGTAGCAGGTTATGATGTTGTATCCCAGCGCCATTAATACCAACCGTCTGCAACCAATTATCAGAGAAATTGTTTGGCAAAAAAAGCAAGAAGTTGCACAACTACACCAACAGATGTCATTGGCTTCCTTACAACGCCAATTAACTGCTGCGCCAACCGTGCGGGATTTCTTGACAGCCTTGCAGCAAAATCATTACCAACCTAGCCTGATTGCAGAAATACAAAAAGCATCACCCAATCATGGTATGATTCGTGCTGATTTTGATCCAGTAGCGATCGCCAAAGCTTATGAACGAGGTGGCGCAGCTTGTCTATCAGTAGTGACAGATACCTCATTTTTTCACGGTAGTTTTGAAATTCTCCGTGCTATCCGCCAACGGGTACCATTACCCATATTATGCAAAGAGTTTATTATCGACCCCTGCCAAATTTATTTAGCACGAGCAGCAGGAGCCGATGCAGTACTATTAATTGCAGCTATCCTCACAGACAGAGAACTGAAAGATTTTTTGCGAATAATTCACTTTTTGGGGATGAATGCCTTAATCGCAGTTCATAGTTTAGCTGAACTAGATAGGATACTCAAACTAGACGACATTCGCTTAATCGAAATTAACAACCAAAGCCTGCAAGATTTTACCACAGATATCAGCACCACCCAAAACTTATTAGCAGCTAGGCGATCGCATCTACAAAACTTGGGTATCACCGTCGTCAGCGAATCTGGACTATATACACACACAGACTTATCCTTAGTCACGGAAGCTGGCGCAAATGCCGTGATAGTCGGAGAATCTTTAATTAAAGAACAAGATATCGAGTTAGCTGTACGTCACCTGCTTACAGGGAATAAATAATATCATCTCCTGCTGCACACTTATTGGTAAAAACCAATTACCAATTAGCTATTACCCATCACCACCCTGGAGAAAAATTTCTTGTAGTTATCAGGAAATAGCTGGGGAAAAATTGTAGTATCAACTACTTATCTCAGCGAAACCCTGACCCCTGGACAAACCAGGGGTTTTTATTTTACTTATAAAATCCCCTGTATTTTGCTTGGGTTAACCAGTTTGTCCCAAAGGTGATTTTATCTAACTGCGAGTTAGAGGTTGATGCTTGATTACTATTGGCACAGGTAGCAGTCATACTGCTAGCGAAGCAAATAGAACTATATTGAATAAATTGATGGCGACTAGGGCGATGAACAGCCGTTAATGCAGGTGGTGATAGATACATAGAATAACAGAATGTCCCTTTTTCAGGTTGAACTCAGTATTCACAGATGCTGAATCCTCCTTCATCAGTTTTAGCTGAGTCGGAAAGTACATTCTAAAATTAATTTTTGATTTACTAAAGAGTATGGCTGAATTTCCAAGGCACGTTTAAAAGCTTTGATAGCTTTAGCATACTTACCTAGTGCCGCATAACATAAACCGATACCATGAAGTGCGCCAAAATGCACTGGATTAATTTGAATGACCATTTGACAATCAGCCAGAGATTTTTGATATTCTCCCATACTGTAATAGAGAAAAGCCCGTCGATTCCAAGCCTCCGCAAAATCTGGTTGTTCTTGGATTAATTGTGTGAGCATTACTTCAGCTTCAGTAATTTCCCCAGCATCCAGTAATTTTTGACTCTGATCAATTTTCTCCAACCCATACATTCCCTTTTGTTGAAACCAAATCCGCCAGAGTTTTTTTGTTGCTTGTTCCCGAACTAAAGCATCAGAATGTTTCAAATCTTCAAGTAAAGAATTGATTGATGAAGAATCCATGAATTTTAGAATGATGTTTGTCAGTAATTGTCTCCTTTTATCAAGGTATCAACTTTCGTCGGAAATTGCTTAAGTCAATTTTAAATTCCTCATAAAAATTCTTCGGTGTTCATGGCAAATTCAGCAATGAATATGAGATTTTTGGTATTAAGTAATACTCTTGAGCCATAGATTGGCAGATGCACCCTTAAGTAGGGAGGAATTAGAACATCAAAGTTTTAAAAACAAAAACTGACTATCAGTGATTGGCAAATTCTCAGTAATGAATGGTTCATAAAAAAATTACAAAATAGTAGTAATAATCCTGAAGCCAAACAGCTTTAAGGGGAGGTATTGTGCCTACGTCCCTGTTATCCGTAGCCAAAGGAATGCACATTCCATCGGGGAATTGATTCTAGCGTTGACGGTTAACTGTCAAACCTCAGCAGTTAACAAAGCCTACAAGTGACTATGTATTTTAAAAGCGTCATAGCTTACCCTCGTTCCTATTGAGTAGGATTTCCAGGTTCACGCAACTTTGAGCAGCGAGATATGATCTTAATAGCCTTATGTTGACAAGATTTATATTTATTGATGTGGAATATGCTAGAGGTAAGCTAATGCGCGCCTAAATCGCATAACTACTAACCAGGGCTGTTGACTTTTAACGGTCAACAGTTAACAGTCAACAGTCCTCACGATAGATTGTACAACTTAAAAACAGAATAGCTTATGAGGTATAGGCAATGTTCTCTTAATCTTGCACAACATTGAAAATCTTCACCACAAGAGTTTGGAGTTTTCCGTGGCTGTCATTACCAAAAATCCTTCAATAGAAATATACTCAATAAAGTCTAAAATTGGTGAATAAGCATATAAACGCATAGAACCAGACACAACCCATCTATCAGGTTCTTTAGCATAGTAAAGCATTATTCTTCATTCACCAAGTCAATCAAGCTGATATATTAAGTAGGAAGACATAAATAAACTTAATTATCTTAAGTCAATCTCAGGATGAGATAAATTATAACTTTTTTCTCTTGCCTGAGCAAAATAATAAATATTCATCGGCGCGTACTTATGATATTTGATATATGTAGCTCATTTATTTAGGTAATTGCTGCCCAGAGGACAAATTATGGAAATAAATTGGAGTTCATAACCGAATCATCATCTTCATAAAATATCCATATTTTCTATATAAAAAATTTAAAAAATATAGAGTATGATATCACGGGATAAATTTTAATTTTCAATAGTAAAATAAAACAGTTAGCAAATAAGTACAGGGAAAAAGTGACTAAACCACTAAAGGATCAAAGTTTTTAAGTACATTATCTACTTGCAATGTATATTTAAGAAGTAGTTTCTATTTACATATAACTTAAATACTTATTGATTGCTTCAGCAACAAAACTTGTCGATCACACTTAGAGAATAATGGGAAACCCAACTATTGGACAACTAGAAAGAGAGATTTCACAACGTGTCAGTTCTCTATATAATGAGAAACTAGGACAAAGACCCAGCCAAATTATTTGTCACTTTTTTGATTCTGAATTGGTGATTTCTTTAGAAAATTCAGTTACCCAAACTGAACGAACACTGTTGGATGGAGGTCATGAAATTTTAGTCGA
This sequence comes from Anabaena sp. CCY 9910, assembly GCF_963920875.1. Lineage (NCBI taxonomy): Bacteria > Bacillati > Cyanobacteriota > Cyanophyceae > Nostocales > Nostocaceae > Anabaena > Anabaena sp. CCY 9910. Next base: position 93,326 of record NZ_CAWUDJ010000003.1, read on the forward strand.
ACAAATAAGACTATTGCTAGATAAAATAATTAAGACAGAACTACAAATCCTGATCGAGAAAGTGATTGGGAAGCCTATTCTCGATTTGATGAGCAATACTAATTTAGCCACAGGTCGTACAGGTATTATCGTGATTTTAGACGAGTTACCCACAGTACGCAATCCAGAATCTATTCCAAAAGTAAACTGGAAGAATGTTGTCGATTAACATAGTGATTAATTAAAGTATTTAACTGAATAAAATTATATGGTTTGGTAATATAGTCATCAGCACCTGTAAGAAAAAGACGGTCTTGATTCTGCACTAAAATAAAAGGCACAACAGCAATAATGGGAATATTTGCTGTTTTTGAATCTTGCTTGAGGTGATTAATGACTTGGCTACCACTTAAATCCGACAGTATCATATCTAGTATGATCAGATCCGGTCTTTGAGTTTGTGCCAAAATAATTGCTCTAACTCCTTGTTTGGCACAAATACAATCGTAGTTTAAGGTTTTTAGATGGGAATTTAACAGTTCCAAGTTATGGAGATTTTCTTCTACAACTAAAATCAATGGCTGTCTATCCATAAAAAATAGTCACCCTTCATGCAAGGCTATACACCCAAAATTGACTACTGGGTTGAGTATTATAAATCACCTCACTGGTGGTCACATTCTTTAGTAAGTGATTTATGAATGTACGAGGCTGACTTCAGGCGGCTGAATGCGGCTTGACATGACTGGCTCGTATGTTCTCGACTAGGTTGAATATTTACGCTGATGCTGAGGGTAAACTGTAACAAGCTAGTAAGTACATCAATGTAATATCTTGATTCTAAATTCATTCATAGTCAAGTGGTAATTGCAACTTTCCTATGTATTAATTTAGTCAGTATTACCAAGTACTCAATCTAATACCATATTTTTGGAGCTACTAAACGTGTAGTAGGACAGCTTTGATACAAATCTTGAACAACTTGCACAACAGTAATTACAGCAACGATCGCCAGCACTAAAATAGGGAACAATTGCTATGGAGGAGAGTTAACATTGATAGCATAAGTTGCCAAGGGTTCATCACTTCTACAACAGCAGACTCTTGACACAGGTATTCAACTATAATTATTCTCATTCCTATCGATTTGATATTAGATTAAGTCAAGTATCTATTATCATCAGTCCAGATTCATCCATGAAACTAAAGCAGCGACAGCAAAAAATGTTCAAGAATGTTAGCGCTGCTTCTAGAAATGAAGCACGGGTATTTTTAGCTACTTTATTTTTAGTTGTTGTTCTCCTTTTGGCAGTAGGCGCTTCTTTATCTTTTGGTGCTGTCCCCATGACACCAGAACAATTGTGGCTAGCGATTTGGCGACAGGGAGAGCAAATTTATCAAACCATTCTTTGGGACTTGCGCCTACCGAGGACTATCGCGGCGATTTTGGTGGGTGCAGCATTGGGAATGTCAGGTTCTCTACTTCAGGGAATGTTACGCAACGGACTAGCCGACCCCTTTTTACTGGGGATTTCTGCGGGTGCGGGTTTGGTAGCGATCGCCATGTTTAGTTTAGGGGTATTCTTAGCTTGGGTTCCCCTGGCGGCCTGGGTTGGGGGAGTACTGACGACAGTTATTGTCTATTTTTTGGCCAGGACTGGGGATGGTATTTCTGTAGAAAGGCTGATTTTGGGTGGTGTGGCAGTAAGCGCCATGTTTGGGGCGATACAATCTGTTTTGCTGCTGTTAACAGAAGATGGCAGAATACAGGCCGCCTTAAATTGGCTGATTGGCAGTTTAAATGGCCGGGGATGGACAGAAGTAACTACAGCTGGTGCTTATATTAGTGTGGCATTAGTCTTGGGATGTTTATTAGCGCGATCAGTGAACTTGTTAAACCTGGGGGATGAATTAGCCGTAAGTTTAGGAGTTTCCCTTGGGCGATCGCGCATTTTCATCGGCGGGGTTGCTACACTATTAGCCGCAGGTGCTGTTAGTATTGGTGGCTTGATTGGTTTTGTTGGTCTAATTGTACCCCACGGTATCCGCTTACTAGTAGGCACAGATTATCGCGCCATCTTACCACTCAGCGCCTTGGGAGGTGCATTAGTCATGACCATTGCAGACTTACTTTCCCGCTTGGGTACAGTAGAACTCCCAGTCGGTTCCGTCACCGCCTTGCTAGGTTCTCCCCTGTTTATTTGGTTACTTTATCGTCGTCAAAGCGGAATTTGAACTGCTAGGATTTATACCAATTCTTTATGAAGTTGCGCCAAATAAACCATCTGTAGAGACGTTGCGTGCAACGTCTCTACAGTACAGAATAAATTGCATCTTCATCCAAAAACGGTGTTATACCAATTTGAAAAAAGAATGCGACAAATAAACCATCTGTAGAGACGCGATGAATCGCGTCTTCACCCAAAGATGTGTTGCAATCATTAATTAACTGAATTGGTATTACCCATGAGAAGGAAAAATTAAGGGTTTAGGGAAGGCTTTTTGAATTTTGAATTTTGAATTTTGAATTATTCTTATGCCTCTAGAAACGCAAAACTTAACAGGTGGATATACAGCGAAAACTGTAGTTAAAAATATCTCCCTAGCAATTGAAAAAGGTGAGTGGTTGAGTTTAGTAGGTGCGAACGGTTCCGGTAAATCTACCCTACTCAAACTCATGAGTCGTTTATTAGTTCCTCAAACAGGAATTGTATTATTAGATGGGAAAGCAATTCATACTCAACCCGCCAATATTGTCGCTCAAAAATTAGCTTTATTACCCCAACAGCAAGCAATTCCTCCAGGTTTAACAGTTAGGCAATTGGTATCCTTAGGGCGTACACCACACCAACCTTGGTGGCAATGGGAATTAAATGTAGAAGATAGAGAAAAAGTTGCTGAGGCTTTGCATTTAACCCAGATGGAAAGCTATCAGGAACGTTTAGTAGAACAACTTTCTGGTGGCGAAAGACAAAGAGCTTTTTTAGCATTAGCTTTGGCACAAGACCCGAAAATTTTGTTATTAGATGAACCTACAACTTATTTAGATGTTCGCTATCAATTAGAACTATTAGAACTACTAAAAAATCTGAATCAAAATCCAGGGATTACAATTTTAACGGTTTTACACGAAATCAACTTAGCTGCTAGATATAGTTCTCGAATTGCCCTACTTTATCAAGGTAATATTTTTGCTGTAGGAGAACCAGCAATTGTTCTTACACCCGAAAATTTAGCTGTAGTGTTAGGCGTGGAAGTTGCCATCTTGAATACTCCTGTAGGATTGCAAATTTGCCCCTTAGCGCCAATTAAAAAACAAATTGAATAAAATATTTATCAGTAATTTTAGTAAAGTTCAAAACAAACCAACCTTATCTATTTTCTCCCAAGGTAAATCGATATCCTGTCTGCCGACATGACCATAAGCAGCAAGTTTTCTATAAAATCCCCCTTTAGTTAATGAGGGTAGATGTCTTAAATTAAATTCCTTGAGAATACCTGCTAAACGAAAATCAAAATGCTTTTCTAATAAGACTGTGATATCTTCATCTGAGATTTTCCCTGTCCCAAAAGTTTCTGCTTGGACGCTTACAGGTCTAGCCAGTCCGATAGAATAACTTAGTTGTACTTCACATTCATCAGCCAAGTTTGCCGCTACTATATTTTTAGCAGCATAACGGGCGACATAAGCACCCACTCTATCTATTCTGATAGGGTCTTTACCACTTAAAGCCGAACCACTATGTTTAGAATATTCACCATAGGTATCTATGGCATTTTTTCTCCCAGTTAAACCAGAATGCACCGCCGGGCCGCCAACTATAAAAGGGCCATCAGGGTTGATAAATATTCTAGTTTTTTCATCTGGTTTAATTTCTTCATCGGCAAATACAGGATAAATTACCGTTTCTCTAATATCATCTTGCAGTTGCTTTAAGTCCGGTTTGCTTGCTTTATTTTGGCTGGCAACGACTGTAATACTGTGGATTCTATAAGGTCGGCGATTTTTATATTCAACGCCTACTTGAGTTTTGCCATCAGGAGTTAAGTAACTTAAAAGATTTTGTCTTCTAACTTCACTGATTTGTCTAGCTAATTTGTGTGCCAACCAGATTGGTAATGGCATGAGGGTAGGTGTTTGATGACAGGCAAAGCCGAAGACTGTGGCTTGGTTAGTGACAGTAATTTGTTCTATTTCTGCATCTGATAGTTTGTGTTCATTAAATAAGTGATATGGATTAGGAGAAAGTTCTTTTAAGCTAGTTAAGATACTACAATTTTTACCGTTAAATTCCGTCTGTTCATAACCAACCTGATCAATTACCTGTCTGGCTATGTTTGTAAAATCAACGTTAGTATTAGGTTCAAATCTGGCAGCGATAAATACAATACCTGTAGACGCAGCGCATTCGGTAATAACTCTAGCGTAGGGGTCTTGTTGTAAAAAGCGATCGACGATCGCATCACTAATCTGATCACACAGTTTATCAGGATGCCCCTCTGTTACAGATTCAGATGTAAACATGAAATCTTTTTTCATAATTCACCTTGGGGATTGGGGATTGGGGATTGGGGAATATTAGGGAACACCAGAAAATAAATTATCCGAAACTGATGATTTGGTAGGGTGCGTCAGTATGAATAATGTCTGAGTATAGTTATGGTCTATCACACTGACGCACCCTACATTTTGGATATTTTTTTATCTTGCTTACGCCAGTATTTTTGGTTGCTTCGTTCACAATCAGGGGTAGTAAGGCACTACCACCAATTACCGCACCATCAACCAGATTAATAGGGGTAATCTTTAATAAAGTTCTCAGGGGTGGGACGGCTACAGCTAATAGTTGCAGGGCAAAGGAACCTGTGACCGCCGCCGTTAAGTAAGGATTATGTGGGAGTTTTTCTGGACTAAATATGCTGTGTTTTTCCGAACGGCTGCTGATTGTATGTAGTAGTTGGGCTGTAGTTAAACCCATGAAAGCGATGGTGCTGGCTTGGGGACTGATACCATATTTGAGGATGCCGTAACCATAAGCGGCTAGAGTACTTGCAGATATGGTGGCGGACTCAAAGGTGATTCTGCCAAAATCAGATTTTTTGATAATTGGGTCTGTTGGGTTGCGGGGTGGTTGACTTAATACCTCTGGTTCTGGGGCTTCCATTGCTAGGGACAAGCCAGGGAAGATATCTGTAACTAAGTTCAGCCAGAGTAGTTGAATTGCATTCAAGGGTTCGCCAATACCTACGGCGGTGGCGGTAGTCATGACCATGATTTCGCTGAGGTTGGTCGCTAGGAGGAAATGCACAGATTTACGAATGTTGTTGTATATCGTTCGTCCCCGACTAACGGCGATAATCATGGTTTCCAGTTTGTCGTCTTCGAGGACAATATCTGCTACCTCACGGGCGACATCGGTTCCCCCTTTACCCATTGCCACACCAACTTGGGCAGCTTTTAAGGCGGGGGCATCGTTAATGCCATCACCAGTCATGGCGACGACTTTACCCGCACCTTGCAAAGCTTGGACTACTTGCAGTTTATTACTGGGACTGATACGGGCAAATACATCTACTTTGTCGCTGAGGGCGGTTAAGGCTTCTGGGGTGAGATTGTTGAGGTTGCTGGAGTCAAGAATTTCTAGTTGAGTATCACGGTTCAATTCTAATTCTTTAGCGATCGCATAAGCTGTTGGGCTTTGATCACCTGTGATCATGACGGTATCAATGCCGGCGTGATGGAAGTCGGCAATTAATGCTTTTGCACCCCTTCTAATTGGGTCTGCCATCCCTACTAAACCCAACCAAATCAAATCTGTTTCATGGTTGCCGTTGTGGGATTCATCTATATGGTTGTAGGCTACACCCAACACCCGCAAAGCTTTACCCGCCATACGATCATTTTCTATTTCCAACATTTGTCGGTCTGCATCGGTTAAAGGAACTACCTCCCCATCCTTCATCCACCCTTGGCACATCTGCACCACTTCGCTGGGGCTACCTTTCACAGCGACAAATTTATGTCCGTTATGAGTCTCGTGGATGGTACTCATAATATTGCGGTTTTCGGAACGCAGATTCGTTTGTAGTAAAGGATACTTCTGTTTTAGAGCGATCGCATCTACCCCCGCCGCAATTCCCATATAAATTAAGGCGTTCTCTGTCGCCGAACCTGTGACTACATACTCACCATCAACACGACTCACTTCACTTTCATTACACAGAACCGAGACATGAATCAGCTTTAACAGTTCATCATACATATAGGGGTTAATATTTTCTGCCCCGGCGATGAACTCCCCATTTGTAACTTTAATTTCCCGTGTGTTGGTGTGAATTTCCACCACCGACATTTTATTTTCCGTAATTGTCCCGGTTTTATCCAGGCAAATTGTCTGCACAGAACCTAAAGCCTCCACCGCACTCAAACTACGGACAAGGACTTTGTTTCGCCGCATATCACGGATACCCAAGGCTAAGGTTGTGGTGGCAATTGTCGGTAAACCTTCAGGAACAGCCGCCACAGCCAAAGATATGGATGATTTCAACATCTGCACCAAACCATATCCCCGCATCACCCCCATCCCAAACACCAGACCACAAAGACCCATCCCAATCACTACTAATTGACTACCCACCTGGTCTAGTTGTCTGGCCAGAGGTGTTTCTGTCGCATTGGCTGCACCCACCAGGGTTTGGATGTGTCCCATTTCCGTAAACTGCCCAGTGGCTACAACCGCCGCCAATCCTTGACCCCCGGTGATATAAGTCCCCCGATAAATCATATTTAGGCGATCGCCTAATGGTACATCCTCACCTGTCAAAGATGCCGTATTTTTACTGACAGGGAGACTTTCCCCAGTTAAAGCCGATTCATCAATACTTAAATTATCTGCCTCAATCAGTCTGGCATCTGCCGCTACATAGCTACCTGGTTTGAGAATTAAAACATCGCCCAAAACTACATTATCTACAGGAATTTCCTGCGCCTTGCCATCTCGCATCACCCAAGCTGACGTTTGTTCTTGGTGTTTGAGAGAGTGGATGATCCTTTCTGACTGAGTTTCTGTAGCGTAGCCAATCACCGCATTTACACCAACCACACCCAAAATAACTACAGCATCAATCAACCCTCCAGTAAAAACCGACACCCCAGCCGCCACACCCAGCAAAGCCACAGGTAAAGACTTGAACTGGTCAACCAAGATACTTAAACTAGAACGTACCTCCGTTTCTGAAAGCACATTCGCCCCATATTTACGCAAATTAGCAGCCGCAGACTCACTGGATAACCCTAATGCAGAGGTGTTGAAGGTATCCACAACTGTACTTGCCGGCATGAGATGCCAATTCTCTATCTTTTGTTGCTTAACACCACTTATTCGTTGAGTTTTCTTAACAATTTTGGCAGATGTAAATGGCTGGACTTGCTGATTACTTTTCTGGTAATTTAATATAACTTCATCAATCAAATAGGCAATCTGCTTGTAATTATATTTTGGTGAAAAAAATACAAGCACATTACCTGTAGAGATATTAGCAGAAACATCAATTATTTCTGGTTGATTGACAAGCGATCGCTCCAAATATTCCTTGAGAGATAGGGAACGATAAAGTTCTTTTACCTTATATCTAGCTCTCCCTTTAACACTGGTATGTATTGCTTGAATCACAGCAATCTCTACTCCTGTAACGCCCTGAACAAATGTAATCTTGGATATATGTCCGCCTGTAATTGATTATAGTTATTAAGCATACTCTTTTTGATAACAGCAACTGTTAAGACTTCCAAATTTATATTTGCAATCCATGAACAAGAGATTAAACTCCGCCTACCTCAGCGCCGCTCAGACTTTTCACTGCGTTTAAAATTCGACCCTCCAGCCATAACCTAATATTCACATTTAGATTAAGTTTTATAAAACCATCAAAAACAAAAGTATACTCAAGATTGTGATCAAAGTTGTGACATCTGGTGGTGGTTTCAGTCTATCTGTCATCAAACTTTAATCATATATAACAGTACTTAAATAAATTACTGCTTCCATCAGCCTAAAGTTACAGAGTCATCTTCATAGATATTAAATATAATTTCCTTCATCCCTAAAGAAATTAGGCATTGACTACATATCATGATTAATTTCTACAAACAAGTAACCAAAGAAAGATAAAAAGCAGTTAATTCTTGACTAAATTATACCTTGAGCTTGAAATAATTTTTAAATAAAAATGCTACTACTAGTAAATAGCTTGAAAGCCCAAAAATCATAAAAAACAGACAACATAGAGTAAATAAATAGATGACAATTTCTACAAATCGTAACCAACAAGTTCAACAGTTAAAAGAACTCATTGCAGACATGGATTACGCCATGTTAACTACCGTCGATGATGATGGTAGTTTGCACAGTCGCCCGATGTACTTCAATGGTGATATTGATGCTGAAGGAACACTCTGGTTTTTTACCTCAGCCAGTTCTCACAAAGTTTTGGAAATTGAACACCGTCAACAGGTGAATGTGAATTTCTCATCACCAAATCAGCAACGCTTTATTTCTATTTCAGCTACAGCAGAACTAGTAAAGGAACGTCAAAAAATCCAAGCACGATGGAAATCAGAATTGGAAACTTGGTTTCCTCAAGGATTGGATGAACCAGATATTGCTTTGCTGCAAGTGAATATCAAAAGAGTTGATTATTGGGATGACCCATCTAATTTTTATGCAAAAAGTATGAGTGGTCTAGCACAAAACAAATAAACCAAGCCCTAGCTGAAATGACCAACGTGAATCCTTTCAGCAGTTTCTCACGGGGGAGATGCTACGCGAACACCAACGCAGTGCTTCTCCTACCTATATTGAAGTAATTAAGGATGAATCCTATATTTTAACTAAGTAGCCATTATCCACCTACATACCTAAACTCATGCCCATCACTTTGCGCTAAACTTAGAGATATTGACATAAAAATCTCTGGCAGTAAGTTCTCCAGTTAAATACCTTTGTTTACTCCAGAAACCATGTCTCAAGAACATGACGAATCAATCGAGATTCAGCAATTAGCCAGCTTAAAACCAACACACTTTGCTGATTTAATAAGAACAGCACAATTGGTTTTTGATCCTGCCAGTGGAGTATCAGGCAGATACGTAGAAGTAGACTGGCAAGAGTTTGGCATGAGCGATAACGTAGCGGAGAATCTCAAATCACTTGGTGAGCAATATCGCTACGCTTCACCGGGTATTTCCAGTGAAATTGTTTGGAGTCAACTGACTCCAGAAACTCGGACGTGGTTTATCAACAACAAAGATGAATTGTGGAAGTTTGAAGAAATATTTCCAGCTTTAGACGAAGACTAAGCATCTCCCATCGTTCTTGACAGCAATATCAACAGACAGAGGTATACAACATCTTGTGTCCCTCTGTCTGTTGTTAGCTGTTTTGGATCTGGTTTGATACCTGCTTTGTGGGTAGAGTTTTTTATCCGCCCAGGCTACGCCAACAAGAATCAAAACAGATGCTTATAGCCAAGATGATGTTACCCAAGGATATATAAACTAATATTAATTAATGCTGCATTTTCCTTTTTAATTGTGTTACAAAATACAAATTTTATACTTAGTTTTGTAGCATTTGCCCATTCTCAGCAATAGGTTTACATCCAACTGTCAGTATTTACACAGGCATCGCACCATTTTTAAGTACATAGTTAATATAATTTAAGCAACCCCCGTCAATGAATCAAAGTTTAAGTATTAGTCCTACCCAGAAGGAAACCAATCACGCCAGTCCTCTAATCGCCAAATCGCAGTTAATTGTCAAGCAGATTATTGTCCTCACTATAGAAATGCTGCTAGCATTACCTCTGGGTTGGGCATTAACAAAATTGCATTTTGGCGGAATTTCTTGGATATTTGGGGGAATTGCCGCTGGAACAGCAGTTCTGCAAGGATGCCGAGTTTTTTATAACTATTCTCCCCAGCCTAATCGCGTCGCCAGAAAAGTAGGAATGGGACTAGTCGGACTGACGGTTGGTGCATCAAATGCCAATAGTAATCTAGTTAGTCTTGTTTCCGGAATTCCTATATTTATTTTTCTCACCTTATTCTTGCTGTTATCTGGTATTTGCATTGGCTATATCTACTCCCGCTTAAGTAAAACCAACATATTAACGGCAATGTTGGCTACAGTTCCTGGCGGTGTAGGTGTCATGTCATCGATCGCCGCCGACTATAATCGGAATGTCACATTAGTAGCATTAGTACAGGCGATTCGTGTTACTTCTGTAGTCCTACTCATTCCCTTCATTGCCAGAACATCCGTTGGTGGTTACTTGAATTCATCCACACTTCCAGTTAAAGGAGTGTTAATCGATTTTGCCGCATCACAACTAGGATTATTGGCAGTAGTGCTGGTACTCACAGGAATCATTGTTTATCTAGCCATAAAATTAAAGATTCCGGCCGGAGAGTTTTTTGGTGCATTAGTTCTGGGTGCAACATTCAACTCTTTGCTAGATTACTTGCCTTTTGTCAGTCATATTCACTTCCATCCCCCACTATTGGTGAATATTATCGGTCAAATGCTCCTGGGAATAACCATTGGTGAATATTGGGGGGAAAAACCTAATTTTGGTAAAAAAACCGTAGGCTACGCCTTGATGTCTGTATTCATGACCTTGGTTGCAGGAGCGATCGCTGCTACTCTAGCTATGCAGTTATCCTCATGGGACTGGTTGACTTGTTTGTTAGTCACAGCGCCAGGCGGATCAGCAGAAATGATACTAGTTTCCTTAAGCTTAAATCACAATGTGGAAGTCGTCACAACAGGCCATTTAGTGAGGCTGATTGCCATTAACAGTTCTTTACCATTGTGGCTATTTTTATTCCGTCACTTTGATGGATTACGGGAAGCTAAAGCGACAAAATAGAACATTAAATAATTATTTACCGAGGATTCAGCACTAACTACTATTTCCGCCTTGGGCTAATACCATCTATACTATGTACTTAAAATTTGATAATCAAATTTAAGTAGACGCAAAGCTATGATTTCTCATGATAGGGATGCAACTTCCGTTGTAAATCAACTGCTGCGACAAATCAAAATTAAAGAAAATCAACTGAAAATTGCCCAAGAATCTAATATGCTCTATGTAGCACAAGCATTAGAGACACAGTTGTTAGAATTGCGATCGCAATTATCTGAACCTCCAGACCTGGAATTTCAAGCATTGATGAGTTTATTAGACGATTAAATTTAGTGGTTAAACAAGTTGATGGTTGCCCAAATCCAAGAACTAGATGCCCAGCATTGGGTGAAGACTCGCTCTTCCCTTGACCCTAATCAATCCACATTCCTCACCTGGACAGGTAAAATTTATGCCTTGATTCCAGGGGAAAAAAGAAAACTCTTATTTAAAATGGTGGGAGTCAGTGTCAGTAGATGCCTACCTACAAATGAAGGTAGCTGGGATTTTACTTCTAGGGAACTCACCTATTATTTGAACCCAGAAAACGACGATATTTTACGTAAATGGGAAAATCCTTGGACAGGGGAAACAGTACCAGTTCTCCATGTAGCCAATAATCCCGTACAAGGACACTTTAAAGGTAAATTCCCGGCTCAAGTGGAAGGTGAAACCACAACCTTTATTTTTGATATTTTTCCCACATACCCCAATCCCCTAGCCGAAGAATCAAAATTTGCTGAATATAGCCCCCATCCAACTTATCAAGCCGCAGAATTATTTAAACTCACCGTCCCCACCGCAGATTTATTCAACGCAGAACTGTCGGCAGTTTCTCAGCTAAAACTGAGTTGGGATAGAATCGGTCAATGGTTGCCTTGGATGAAAATGGGCGATCGCCCAGGTAATCTTATCTATAGTGCTTTTGGCAGTAAAGTTAACGGTTTAACAGAATTACCCCACATATTACAAGAGGAAATTAATACCCGCGTTCCTTTATATAAACAAGCCCCAAAAACATTCTCAGACGGCGAAGACATGACCTCTTGGCTATACTTCCAAAAGCACTTTCAGGCTTACCTAGCAGGCGACATCTTTCCCCTCCCCGCAGATGAAGAAGTGTGAAGCAGGAGGAAGAATATCTTATTCCAGACTCAGCAGTCAACTGTTAACAAACAATATGAAACTCCTAGAGGGGAAAGTGTCCCTAGTTACTGGCGCTACACGCGGTCTTGGTAAGGGAATTGCTATAGGACTCGGTGAAGCTGGGGCAATTGTCTACATTACCGGACGTAGACTGGATAGTAACTCAACTTCTAGCAACGATGTTTCAGGTAGTCTTAATGACACTAAAAGAGCCGTTGAAGAAGCCGGTGGTATATGTATTCCCGTACAATTAGACCACAGCAACGATGAGCAGGTACGTTCACTCTTTGAACGTATCCAAAATGAACAAAATGGACAGCTTGACTTATTAGTTAACAATGCTTACGCTGGAGTGCAAGCATTAACCAATGCTCAGGGAAAACCCTTTTGGGAGAATGCACCCAATCTCTGGGATGCTTGTAACAATGTTGGGTTGCGTAGCCACTATATAGCCAGTGTTTATGCTGCCCAAATGATGACCAAACGCCAGCAGGGATTGATTTGTACGATTTCCTCCTGGGGCGGGATGGCTTATTTATTCGGTGCAGCTTATGGCACAGGTAAGGCAGGATGCGATCGCCTAGCGGCTGATATGGCAGTAGAATTGCAACCTTATAATATAACCTCCCTCTCCATCTGGCCAGGTATTGTTGGCACTGAACTTTTTTCCCGCCTCGCCTGGGAAATGAGCGAAAATCACACAAATGACGGAAAAATTTCGGCGTTGGCGGAGCGTTACAATTGGGAAACTCCCTTACTCACAGGTAGAGTCATAGCTAAACTAGCCTCCCAGACAAATGTAATTAATCGTACAGGACGCGTCCAAGTTGTTGCGGAACTAGCAAAACAATATCGTCTTGTAGATCAAGAAGGCAATTTACCTGTGTCACTCCGCTCTCTACGTTTTCTCATACCCTTAGTATTACCCGCATTAAGAAAGCATTCCTGGCTCATACCAGATATTAAAATCCCTTGGTCAATACTATTACTAACTGTCCTCAAATCACCTAAGACTTAAACCTGTTGACTATTAGCTTTATTCATTAGCCGAACTTGATATTACGTCTCCAACCTCAAAAACTTGCCCCGCCACCGTCACGCGATCGCTTGATACTAATTTTCGTCCCCGTCGAGTTTCAACCTCACCATTAACTTTGACATCACCATCAATAATCATCAGCTTGGCTTGCCCTCCAGTCGGAGCTATACCGACTAACTTCAAAAATTGATCCAGTTTAATCATGCTTATCAGAATTAATGTATCTTTAAAACTTACTCACCCAGATTTTTTGTTGAGACCGGGTGTAAGGGTCTAGGGGGGTAAGGGTTTCAAATATTTATACTCCTATACCCCTATACCCTTGCCCAAACCCTTGATCTTTCGTTTTCATCGGTAAGTCCTAATCTTATCGCTAAAAAACGAGGACAGGTGCAAACACCCATCCCACAAATATACAACACCTAAGTTTTTAAGCCTTTGTGTATTTATCAATTAATTTAGCAAAATCTGGCACTGCTTCCTCTACGTGTTGCTTGGCTGAACCACGAAATTTATCATAAGTTCCCCGCACAATTTGCCGCTTCGAGTCCTTGACCCTAGCATCCGTAATGCTAAGTAGTGCATCAGCCGTGCGAGAGCGACTTTCTACCAAATACCCAACAGCATCGCCCTTCTGCACACCCTCACTCCAAATCGGATCAAGCGCCTCAAAACACTGTGGTAGGAGCTGCTCCACTACATGGGGTATATATCCAGGCTTGATCCCCTTCAGTGCGGCAAAAGCAGTCTTCAAGGTTATACCACTTATACCCGACTTGGAAGCGAGTTGTGCTTCTATCATATTGCAGCAATCCTCCACAACCAGAGCCTTTTTCTCTGGGTTCAAGAGTCCGTCACTAAGTCCCATTTCACTCCTCTTTGTTCGGTATCAAAGTACTTGATGTTAATTCAATTATTTTTCCTACTGAGCAGGAAATTACAGAAAATACTATCAGATTGGTGATCATTTAACTTGAGTTCGACGAAACCTAATCCCAACCACTTCCCTACCAAGGAAGGCTGCTCAAAACCTATAACTGAGTACCAAAAAATTAGCGTTTTAAGCCTCTCTCCACGTTGGGGAAAGGTATCCTGCGGGTAGCAAGCTATGGAGAGGGGTTGTTTTGAATGTATCGAACTCGCATTTATATCAAAAAAAATCCTAAATTTTTATACTCATAAGTAAACTAAATGTACCTCTTTCATACATAATAAATAAACCCAAAGCAATCAATATAAAAGGTATAAAAGTTTTGCCGTGAAGGCTTAAAACATAAGCGATAGGGGCTTGACGACTTAAAAGATCAGCAGTAACACACCAGATGCCAACCATGAAAAAAAATACCCCTAAAATCACTCCCAATGTCACCAGATTTTGTCCAGCAAATAAAGGAATATAAATACTAATATTGTCACCACCATTAGCAACAGTTACTGCTGCCACCTTATATACTTGAGGATGCAAAATACTACATATAAAAGCTAATATAGGATTAGCAGGTGAAGACCCTTTTAAATCTGTAGTTACAGCTTGAATTTGGGTATTTTCCTGCTCTTTTGTAACTAATTGTTTAATGCCAATTATTATAGGTAAAATTCCTAATAATCCTATGAATTCTCGCTGCACAAATAAGCCACCAAAAAAACCTGGCAAGCTAGCTAAAATGATAATTGAAAAACCAAGTAAATGACCGACCCAAATATGCGATCGCCGAAAATTCGCATCTACCTGTGAGAACAGTAGCAATAAAATAATAATATCGTCGATATTTGTGGCTGCGAAAGCAACCATACTTTCTGTAAAAGCCGTTACTAGCTGATTCATGCTGAATTCTTAAAAATTGAAAAAGGCAGTAGCCTACGACTCCGCCAAAGATTAAGTAAGAAGCTAATTAATCTAATTTCACCGTACCAAGTGCCATTACTTGCCAACAGTAGCTTAGTATTTTTTTGTAATTATCTACTTGTTTTTTACACTTTTATCAATTGGGTATAATGTTGCATATAAATTAATTTATCAGAAAACAATAGTTAATCTTCCAACTATTTATAGTAGACAGATTGAGCCTTTCATGCTATTGAAATTCGGGACTTTTATTTCTTAAGTCAAGCCGGCAATTGGGACAAACTATACCAACTTTAAAAAAGAATGCGATAAATAAACCATTTGTAGAGACGCGATTCATCGCGTCTTCTTACCCGTGTGGAAAAAAGCAAGCAACAAAAGTCAAAAAGCCTATAAAATAGGCCTTTCATCGATTATAAATAACTTGCTGTACTATTTGTCGTAAACTAATCATGCCTGGAAGAGTCAGGCATAATTGTTTCTTGAAGATTGGCCTCATTGAGGTTAGCACCTTTCAAATTAGCCCCTCTAAGATTAGCCCCACTCAAATTAGCCCCACTCAGATTAGCACTGGTGAGATTAGCCCAGGCTAAGTCAGCGCCTCTCAAGTCAGCTGCCGTTAAATTTGCCCGGAATAGGTATGCACCTCCTAGATGTGCTTTATGTAGATTAGCTTTGTGGAAGTTGGCTTTGTAAAGGTAAGCTCCCATCACTTCTGCTTGATATAGATTTGCCTCGCTGAAATCGGCCGCAATGAGATTAGCAGCGATAAGATTCGCAAAACAAAGGTTAGAGCGGATGAGTTTTGCTCCAGCCAAATCAGCATCTCTCAAATCAGCACTACTGAAATCAGTACCAATTAAGTTAGCCTCCGCCACAATAGCACCCCGGAGATTGGCTCCACTCAAATCAGCACCAATGAAATGAGCATGGCTTAAATCTGCTTGTGTAAGTACCGATTGACTCAAGTTAGCCACACTAAAATTAGCTGCACTCAAGTTAGCTTCACTGATTTTTGCTTGATAGAGGTTGGCGCTACTGAGGTCAGCACCACTGAGGTTAGCACGTACAAGCAGAGCATGACTTAAGTCCACTCGGCTTAAGTTAGTACCTGCGAGATTTGCGCCCCTGAGGTTATTTTCTTGTAAGTTTGCGGTGCTGAGGTCTGGTTCAATTTGCGGATTTTCTTGTCTCCACTCAATCCATCTCACTGCACCTGCTCGTAATAAAGCTAGATGCTCTAGATTTGCCATTGTCTCTCCTTTACTCCTGGCGACCACTTGGGGAATTGCTCCGGCCAGCTACGCTTTCTATGGCTGCTCTCGCTCCCGCCGCACCTGCGAGAATGTCCCTTTCTTGCCCACCTAAATACAACCTGCCAAAACTACCGACAGCTTGAACTTCTAGAATGTTAATTGAAGCTGCTTTCTCGGCTTCATTAGCGGCTAGAGCAGCATAAGCAGCAGGCTCAACCTCCAATACATATAGAGTCTGTCCGGCTAGTAGTAGCTGTCCTCGTCGCGTCCGGTTGATCAGTTGGGTTTGGTAAGCATCTATATTCCTGATAATCTGGCTGGAAACAATTCGCGGTTTAATACACTCTTCTCTTTTGACTCCAAGAGCTGCCAAAATCGCTTGACCAGCAGCCCGCGTTTCGCCTTGGGAACCTGAATGTACTTCCAATAGACCGTATAATCTCTCAACTACTTGCACTCCAGGGCGGACAGAGGCAGCTTTGAGGGCTATATCGGTAATTTTATTAATCTCGATACCAGGAGAGATTTCAATCCACAGTGATGTATCTCCTGGTAATGGCAAGAAACCTTGGGCTACTGTTCCTATATAGGCCGCGTGTTGTGGTTGCAGGCTGTCGAGAAATACGAAACTGCGTAGTTCTATTCCCAAGGTGATGCTCTCCAGTCATGAGGTTAAAGTAATATTTCGCAATATATGAATGTAACTTAAAACTACCATAAGGCTAGTACTACCTTTCAGCATCATCCCAGGAATTACACCCATTAATTACTTTAACTACTGAGTATTTTGATATTAATTCATCACAAAAGCTACAATAATGTTCATATTAATTAATATTTAGCTGCGGCGATGCTGAGACTAATTACTGATTTCGACGGCCCAATTATGGATGTTTCCGAAAGGTACTACCGTGTGTACCTATTCTGTTTACAGAAAACCCAACATCCAGGCCAGCCAGTACGGCAATTATCTAAAGCAGAATTTTGGCAGATGAAGCGTCAGCACGTTCCGGAAAAAGAAATTGCCCTAATTTCTGGTTTAGATGCAGTGCAAGCACAAGAATTTTCTCAATTGCGCCGTCAAACAGTGCATACAGAACCTTACTTTCAGTATGACATTCCTATCCCCGGTGCTTTAGACGTTTTGTTAAAGGTTCAACAAGTTGGGGTGGATTTAGTCGTCATGACCATGCGTCGAGTTTGGGAACTAGACTATGCTTTCCAAAAATATGATTTAGGTCAATTCTTCCCAGAAAATCGCTGTTATTGTCTCAGCAACGACTATGTGAAAACCCGTGACATTGACGATAAACCTCTGTTAATGCAAAGAGCATTAGCCGAATTACCACCCGCAGCCGATACTTGGATGGTGGGAGATACGGAAGCCGACATTACGGCGGCGAAAAAACATGGTGTTAAGGTGATTGCTGTAGAATCTGGTATCCGCGATCGCACTCAATTACAACAATATCACCCTGACCTGATTGTGCAGAATCTGAGTGCTGCTGTAGATATTATTTTAGAATCTTCGGTGGTGAAAATCTAAATTAAAAACCCCTACCTATCCAGGAAGGGGTCAGATTTGGTAATTTTGGGTAGTTTTTCTTGCAAATCTGAACCGAGTTAGCGTAGAAAACTGCTAATCAACCACAATAATATAAAAGTCAGTACCGTTGAAAACTGATTTGCAGTGAAACTGATGGCTGGTATCTGCGGCAATAGTAAGTTAGCAATCAGTCCACCAGTAATTAAGCCTATAATCAGACCTACAAGAGTGAACAACACTGCTCTACCAAATCGGCCTTCTTTACGATTGAGAAAGAAAATACTAGTTCCTACCCCAATTACCAACGCCAACTGCAAAACTTGATCGCCTGCGGCTGGATAAAAAACACTAATAGCACTCAAACCCAAAAACCAAACCCCTGGCAAAAGCACATCTGTCCCTGAAGGCTGATCTAATATTTTTTGCAGCCATGCAGGGGACTGCTCGCGGGGTGTTAAGTTTTCTTTGGGAGCTGATTGGACTCTTAACTCTGGAAAGCGGATACGTTCAGGGACTTTGATTTTACCTTCTTGGCGCATCCTCAAACGATCCATTAAAATCGCATCGTAGGCAGCCTCAATGATTTCTACACTCTTGCCATCGCCACTATATTGTTCAAATAGGCGATTGCGAGCGTCCTGAATCTCATCAAAGCTAGCATCTTCTGATACCCCAAGTTTTTCGTAGGGACTTTGATCGCTCATGGGAGTTTATACTTCAGCCTTAGTCAGAGGCAGTCTTTGATCGAAGGAAACAATTTTAGGTTTTATTTTGATCGATAACAAAAGTATCGACGGTATTTTATGCCCTACCAGGATATTAGCACGGCTTAGTTAGATTAACCCGTAAATTTTAACTATAGTAACTTTAACATATTGCCATAACTCCGTGTATCCCCTCATGTCGTTGACCAATTCTGGCTCTACTCTAGAATTTGAGCTAGGGATACCTAAGAGCTATTTTTATGAAAAAAATAACTTTTATCTTTCAGATTTGGCAATTTACAGTTCCCTAAAGGCGTTTTCATGATTGAGCCACTAGATTCAGTAGTAGTATCAATCCAGATAAAGATTTAAAATTGAAAAGTTTTAAATTTCCACTAAACTTAAAAACACACTGCTGTGGCTAAAACCCAAAGATGACGCAACATCAAAGTTGAGAATAAAAGTCATTCCCTACAAATCTAGGGATTACTACTAAACTCTTCCTGATGTCGTTATGCTGCAATGTGATTACATTGTTATGTGGATCATCAGGCAATTTTATCCTGAGTTTTGTAGTTTCTTAAATATTCCCAAGTAGAAACTGCGTTTTTACGCCATACTGCTGTTAATCTTATTAATTTTTGTGCAAAGTGATGGTCATGGCTCCTGCCAAGATTCTTGTAGTTGATGACGACCCTGCGGTTCGGAATTTAATCCAACGCTTTTTGATAAAGCAAAACTATCAGGTGGAGGCTGCCGAAGATGGTAAGACAGCCTTATCTCTATTTGAGCAATTTAACCCAGATTTGGTAATTTTGGATGTCAATTTACCAGATGTCATTGGGTTTAACCTCTGCCAAGAGATGCAAAGTCGTAATGGTGTTTTTGTTCTGATGCTAACTAGCCGTGCAGATGAAGCTGACAAGATTCGCGGCTTTGCTAAAGGTGCTGATGACTACCTCACCAAACCCTTTGGTCTGGGAGAACTAGAAGTCAGGGTCGGAGCTATTTTAAGAAGACAGCGCGTTGTCACCACCGCAGAACAGAAACGGTTAACATTTGAAAAACTGATGATTGACCCTGTACGGCGAGAAGTGACACTTAACAGCCAAGCTGTACCCTTAACTGCTCTAGAATTTGATTTGTTACATTTCTTAGCCAGCCATCCTGGCCGAGTGTGGCGACGCGCCGAACTAATTCAAGAGGTCTGGGACTACGAATATGTAGGCGACCAGCGAGTTGTAGACGTACATATCGGTCAAATTCGCAAGAAAATTGAAGTGGACGCTAGCCAACCAGCATTAATTCAGACTGTGCGTGGGGTAGGGTATAAATTTGAATGTCCCACTCATTCACAGGTGGAAACCAATGCTTAAATATGTGGCTCATAGTCTAGGTTTAAATAATTGTTTTTACACTTAGACTAGATATTTTCTTCGTATAATTAAAAACTAGATTAATCAAATCGCTCAAAGACGTGCAATGAAGTCAGTGTATGAGCGATATTTTCATGTAAACAACCAAAAGCCTACGCTAATAGTCTGGCAATTCAACTTTGCAAGGTTAATAGGAGCAAAAACAGTCTCCTTATTATCTCTGCTCCCCCTGCTTACCTTAGCCTAGCAATTTTGGGTTGGTGAACTACTAGGAGACGGTTGATTTAAATAAAAAAATTCTCATGGACACGATATAGCGTATCCATGACAGGAATAAGTAATCATAGTACCGTCCGTACCAGCACTTGAGAATGCCTGGTACATTAGCTGTTTGTGGCAAATCGGTACGAGACATTTCTACTTAGCAGTGATGAAATAAAGTTTCTAAGTAAACACGGGCAGCACGGCGATCGCTATCTCCATTTTGTAGTAAAAACAATGACAGTGCTGCCGTTAAGACACGATTTTGATCCCAATCAGGATGTGTTTCTAAGTAATTTTTCAGAGAATCATGGAGAGTTTCAGGGATTTCTGTAAAAATACTAACTGTCGAGTTCATAACATTTTCCTTCTTTGAGGTCAGTCAAGGGGATAGATTGCTTGTAGTTAGCTAGTTGCAGATAACCATCCGACAGACATCGATTTTTGGTCTTGATGTCAACGGTTGAACAAACTACAAACCCAGGTCGAATCATTGTGCGATATGAGGGGGTGGGTTTGTCAATGCTGCGAAATGTTAAAAACGGTTGTATAAAAAACAGACCTGGACGCAACAATCAGGATCAAAGGTGAATTTTTGTTACATTAATTAATAAAAACTCAGTCCCTACCAATTATTAAACACGTAAGTTAAAAATCCCCAGTAAGACAGCAACAGCCTATTGCCTCGTAGACCATCTGTGGAAAACTATGAAAATCCCTGTGGAAATCCTGTGGAATCGGTGAGGAAAATTTCACCGAATGATAAGAATTACAAAAAAATTATCTTTTGATAACAATTAATCCGATGAAAATTGCGCTACCGTCCCAACTATCAGCGTGGTTATCTCCGATACATCCCCAAATTTGGGTTTTAGCGATCGCCAGATTCCTATCAGAAGTTGGTTCAGGCTTCACTGTGTTTTACGCCCCCATATTTTTTGTTAACCAAGTGGGTTTATCTGCAACTGCGGTTGGTTTTGGCTTGGCAAGTGCGGCTACTTCTGGTTTTTTTGGCAGAATTTTGGGTGGTTCCTTAACTGATTCTCCTAAGTGGGGTCGTCGTCGAACTTTGTTGCTAGCAATGGCAGTTTTGGCAATGGGGTCTTTAGTGTTGGCAACAATTACTAATTTCACCACCCTGATAATTGGTAATCTAATTTACGGATTAGGTATGGGTATTTACTGGCCAGCAACGGAAGCGATTGTCGCCGACAGTAGCCAAGTAGAGCATCGTCGAGAAGCTTTTGCGCTGACTCGACTAGCAGATCATCTAGGATTAGCCATAGGCTCCGTATTAGCTGGGGTGTTGATCACGATCGCTCAAAATTACCGTTGGCTATTCATCGTTGATGCCATTTCTTTTATGGTGTTTTTTGCCGTGGTTTATCTCGCAATCAAAGAACCTGGTTCATCCACAACTGCACCAGCACAACAACAGTTTACGGTTTGGATAGCAGCATTAAGCGATCGCCGTTTCCTGACATATATCGCAGTCAATGTCTTATTCACCATCTATATTTCGCAAATACACAATGTTCTCCCCATCTACTTAAAAAACTTCCTCAATCTGGGAGAAACAGGGAAAGGATTTGATGAAGCTACTATTAGCGCCTTATTTGCTTGGCATCTTGTGTTGGCTATTATTTGTCAAATGCCTGTGACCAGTATTCTCAAGCGCTCTTCCCATACCCTAGCGCTGACTATTTCGGCTGTGTTTTGGGCAATTGGTTTTAGTCTTATTTGGATTACCAGCACCACCTCATCCCACCAATTGATTTGGGTGATCTTAGCCTTAGCCATATTTGCCATAGCAGGTGTTTCCTACACACCCTCTGCTGCCTCTCTAGTCAGCGACTTAAGCCCAGAATCACAACGTGGGGTGTATTTCTCCATTAACTCCCTTTGCTGGGCTGCTGGTTCCTTTATCGGTTCCCCTCTTGGTGGTTGGGCATTAGATCAACCCCAAGCAATTACCCAAAACCTATGGTTAGGTTTTGTCTTGAGTGTAGCGATCGCCCTGACAATCCTGCAATACCTCAATCATGTTTTGGGGAATGGGCAGTAGAAAAGTTAATTTTCATTCTTTGTCATCTCCCAATCCCCAGTCCCCAATCCCTAACGCCTACGTTCTTGTAACTTCCGATAAACTGCCTTGATATCTACTTGATGGTGAGCTAAAGCCACCAAAGTGTGGTACAGCAAATCTGCCACCTCACCAGCGATCGCCTCTTGGTCATCATCCTTACAAGCCATCACTACTTCAGCCGATTCCTCGCCAATCTTCTTTAAAATCTTATTATCGCCACCTGCAAATAACTTGCTGGTATAGGAACTTTCGCTGGGGTGATTTTGGCGATCGCAAATTACCTGAAATACCTGAGATAACGTATCTCCTGGCGGTGGCACAATTTTTCCTTCCACTTGATGGAAACAACTACGTTCACCAGTATGGCAAGCAATATCTCCAATCTGCTCCACGCCAACTAGCAGTGCATCACTGTCACAGTCATAACGTATGCTTTGCACCTTTTGGGTATGGCCAGAAGTTCCGCCCTTATGCCATAATTCCTGTCGGGAACGACTCCAAAACCAAGTTTCCCCTGTATCTAAAGTCTTTTGTAAAGACTCTCGATTCATCCACGCCATCATAAGGACTGTGCCATCCAAATAATCTTGCACAATAGCTGGCACTAAACCCCGTTCATCGTAGCGGATTTCTTCGACGGGGATAACATTTTGTGGTGAGTGTGAATCGATGAAGGACATACCAGCTAAATTTAATGAGAATGATTCATGGTTTCACGATACCATTCTGTATACAGCAGCTGGCATGATTTTTTCGAGTAATATTTTTTCATCCTTGTAAAACAACAGTCCTATCCATAGCCGACTGCATCCTGACAGCACTTAAAGCAACGTGATGAGCTTTGGCAACTTCTCCATACCAATGGATTGCCGAGTTAAAAGCTGCTCGATAAAGGTCTTGATGAGACTGAGATAGTTGAGAGCGGACTTCTAAAGGCAAGTCTTCGTTGGACTTGTATAACATATTGTTATTTTTTTGGTTCTGCTTATTTTATACGATAGAAGTTCTAGGCGATTTTTAACCCTATCCTGAGATAGAGCTTTTTTTCGTTGCCCATTGTTAGGAGAGACCCTTGGTAAATACCACTATTAAAACCACAAAATCACAAGAAATCTTCGCTGCCGCCCAAAACCTGATGCCAGGTGGTGTCAGCTCCCCTGTGCGCGCTTTTAAATCTGTAGGGGGGCAACCCATCGTATTTGATCATGTAAAGGGTGCATACATCTGGGATGTAGATGGCAACCAATACATCGACTATGTAGGCACTTGGGGGCCTGCCATTTGCGGTCATGCTCATCCAGATGTCATCGGGGCGTTGCATGAAGCTTTAGAAAAAGGTACTAGTTTTGGTGCGCCTTCATTCTTGGAAAATGTTTTGGCGGAAATGGTCATCGCTGCTGTTCCCAGCATCGAAATGGTAAGATTCGTCAACTCAGGGACAGAAGCTTGTATGGCTGTATTGCGTCTGATGCGTGCTTTCACTAACCGGGAGAAAGTCATCAAGTTTGAAGGCTGTTACCACGGACACGCCGATATGTTTCTGGTCAAAGCCGGCTCTGGTGTAGCCACACTAGGTTTACCCGATTCCCCTGGTGTACCAAAATCTGCAACCAGCAGCACTCTCACAGCCCCATACAATGACCTCGAAGCTGTTAAGGCATTATTTGCAGAAAACCGCGATCAAATCGCTGGTGTCATTCTCGAACCAGTTGTTGGTAATGCTGGGTTTATTACTCCTGATGCCGGCTTTTTGGAAGGACTGCGGGAACTAACTCACGAACATGGAGCTTTACTCGTGTTTGATGAAGTGATGACCGGTTTCCGTATTGCCTATGGTGGCGCTCAAGAAAAGTTTGGCGTTACACCCGATTTGACGACTTTAGGGAAAGTTATCGGTGGTGGTTTGCCAGTGGGTGCTTATGGTGGTCGTCGGGATATTATGTCTATGATTGCGCCTGCGGGCCCCGTGTATCAAGCAGGAACGCTTTCTGGTAATCCTTTAGCCATGACAGCCGGGATTAAAACTCTGGAGTTATTGCAAAAGCCCGGTGCTTATGAGTATCTAGAGCGGATTACTAAGAAGTTAGCAGATGGGTTACTGCAAGTTGCCCAGGAAACAGGTCATGCAGCTTGCGGTGGTCATATTAGCGCCATGTTTGGTTTATTCTTTACCTCTGGCCCTGTGCATAACTATGAAGATGCCAAAAATTCTGACACAGCTAAATTTGGCCGCTTCCATCGCGGTATGTTAGAGCGGGGTGTTTATTTAGCACCTTCCCAATTTGAGGCTGGTTTTACCTCTTTAGCTCACACTGACGAAGATATTGATCAGACGATCGCGATCGCCCGCGAAGTTCTATCTAGTATCTAAATACTGAGTGCTGAGTATAATAACTCAGCACTCAAAAATCAGAACTTTTTAACAGCCACAGCCATTATGGTTACAACCTTTTATAGTTTTGTGACCTTCGGCACAGCCTTCAGAACAATAGTATTTACCCTCTTTATTGATGGCATCTTCTACGGAAATGATACACAAGCAACTCGGACAGGCACATTTCATTTGAGTTACGGTTGTCATAATTATTTCCTCCGTTTTCACTTGTGATTACACTACAATATCTGAACAGATGTTCAAGTATTGCTTAATAAAATGTAACAATTAGGTTATATAATTACGTTTGGCTACTCTCAGCAATTCAAAGAGTCTGTACAACATCCAGTATGGGAGACTCTACACTATAGCTCTTACCATGAAGTTCATAGGTGAATACAGCTTTAACTTTTTTTGCACCACTAAAGCCTTGAGCATTAGTTAAATAAAAGCCTTGTTCAAAAATTTGTAGTCCAGCTAAATTAAATGGTTGCACTACCTGAGAAATCAAAATTTTATTATTATCTGCTTGTTTAAGTTCGACTTTCTGCGCGTTGATATTTAGATGATTGAGCGTCGAATTCTCCAGTCTCAACCTGACAACAGCGTGACCAACTGGGTAATTTTCTGCCGCACCAGGAGGTGGTATCAATGTTTCATATACCTCTAAAAGATTAACATTCAAACTTAGAGCAGGTTGTTGGGTATTTTGTACCATAATGGTTGTTTGGATGGGTGATTCAGTTTTGGGTAAAGATATCAGTGTAATAGAGGCTATCAAGAAAAGATAATCAAACACCCTAACCCCCATTCTTTTTATGGCTATTTTGGGAATTTTCAGTATAGCTTACTACACCAATTTCCAACGCATCAAAGGCTAAAAGGTAGTATTTCTAGTTAGTATTACTGATTTACTCATCTTATTGCAAATAATCTTGAGTAGAATAACTGAAAAAATCGAATTGTAAAAGACATTTATGTAGAAAAAATAGAAATCTCAATTCTTAAAAAGTTTCACGAGAAAATATTTAGTCTCGACACTATTTGTTAGCATAAGTATAATAAATCATTCAATGATGAGAATCGCTTTACGTAACCCAGGTACAACTTTAGGAATTCTTTAAAGGAGTTCCAGCAAAAATTACCTAGTAAGAGTTGATTTTATATCTCAATAATTGAAACAGAGCATAACGCTTTCTATTATTTATTCGTGCAGCGAGTTGACAGTGCATGAGCTACTGCATTAATCCTACCTGTCCAAATCCAGAAAATGTAGCATATAGCCAAAGGTGTGAGGCTTGTGGCTCACGGCTACTGTTGCGCGATCGCTATCGGGTGCTGAAACCATTGGGTCAGGGTGGCTTCGGTGCAACCTTTTTAGCCCATGATCAAATATTGCCAGGGGAACCAAGTTGTGTAATTAAACAATTACGTCCTTCAGGAACAGCACCACACGTTTTGCAGATGGCGCGAGAACTATTCGAGCGAGAAGCCAAAACCTTAGGCACAATTGGTAATCATCCCCAAGTACCACGATTGCTAGACTACTTTGAAGAGCAAGAACAATTCTACTTAGTTCAGGAATATATCAGTGGTTCCACTCTTCAACAGGAGGTCAAACTTAATGGCACTCTGAGCGAAGCAGGTGTAAAGCAATTTTTAAGTGAAATTTTGCCCTTACTGCAATACATCCATGAGCATAAAGTAATTCACCGTGATATCAAACCAGCCAATTTAATTCGCCGTTCTCAAGATGCCAGAATGGTATTGATTGACTTTGGTGCGGTCAAAAACCAAGTCAGCCAAGCAATTACAAACCAATCGGCAAACACCGCACTAACGGCCTATGCAATTGGCACTCCTGGTTTTGCACCTCCAGAGCAAATGGCAATGCGTCCAGTTTATGCCAGCGATATCTATGCCTTGGGGGTAACGTGTGTATATCTATTAACAGGTAAAACACCTAAAGATTTAGATTACAATCCCACAACAGGTGAAGTCATGTGGGAACATTTGGTACAAGTAAGTGACCACCTGATTGGTGTGCTGCGGAAAATGTTGGAAGTATCAGTACGCAGTCGTTACCAATCAGCCACAGATGTACTTAAAGCCTTGGAAATCGAGCCATATTTGGAAAGTTTGGCTCAGGGATTGCTAGTGAAATCAGAGAAAGAGCAAACATCCCAACGTCCAGAAAATTCTGCGGTTTTATCTAGCAGTTCTCCTGTCGCAGCAACTAGTGTAGGTGGTGTAGCACAGGTAGCTGCCGCAATTAGAGCCAGAAGAGCTAAAGATGCAGCAGCCAAGTTAGCCATATTACCTAATAGCAACAGTAATGGTAACGCATTGCCAACTCAACAATCCAAAGCTGGACGTAGACTAGATAGCCAAACTTTAATGAAAGCTTATCTTAAAGGGAGACGCGACTTTGCTCTTCATAATTTAAATTTCCTTAATCTCCAAGGAGTTGACTTATCAGAAACAAATTTTCATTCAGCTCAGCTACAAAGCACTAATCTCCAAGGAGCTAACCTCCATAACAGTGATTTTGGCAGAGCTAGCCTGACACGCGCCAACCTTAAAGACGCTAATTTAAGTAAAGCTTATTTCAATCATGCCGACTTAGAAGGAGCAGACCTACGTGGTGCAGACCTGAGTCATGCTTATCTCAGTAATGCTAATCTTCGTGGCACTAATTTGTGTGGTGCTAATCTTACAGGTGCAAAAATTACTGATGAGCAACTAGCATTGGCGAAAACTAACTGGATGACGATACGTCCTAATGGTAAAAGAGGTTTATTGTAACTGGAAGATTTAAGACAGAGAATTTTGGTTCCTATTGATTTTTATGAATCATATCTTTTGTCCAAAAAATCACATTAGAATTTGGATTTTTAAATGCCCACAACTTCTAAAAAAATTGAATATAAATGAGCATTGAATCATAAATTTTCATAGCTAGAGAAAATAATTGGATTAATCTTAATCAATGAGTTATATTAAATTTATTTGTAATAGAATACAATAGATAAAGATACATTAAACCGATAAAATGTCTGGTTACACAAAGTAGCTGAAGAGAAGATATAAACTTCTCTGACCATTTCCTGAAATCACATATAATTAGCCGAAATTTCCTATTAACATATGTTAAAAGACCAAGATAGAGGCATAGAATTCCAGTTAAAGAACCAGGATATAGAACGGCGCTTAAGTTTATATCAGATATTTATTTCTCTGTATGAACAGCATAGTGATCTTTTGAATGATATCCTTCAATTAGACAATCTATCTCAGTCATCCTGGGCTAATGCAAAGCCTTACTATATACAAGGGGTAATCGATGAGTCAGCTATATATGTGATTACCAACTTATGTAACAATCAAACACAAACCCTACAGCAACCACAGTTAACTTGGACGATAGGGCGCGATCATAATAATGGTATTTCCACCTACGATAAACTGTTGTCTCGTCACCATGCGGCAGTTCAATATATTGACAATCAAGGCTTTTACTTAATTGATTTCAACAGTACAAATGGTTCTTTTGTTAATGGAGAGCAAATATATCAGCCAGTGAGACTTAAAGATGGTGATATTATCCGCTTAGGAAGTTTAACATTTAATTTCTTCTTGAATTATAGCAGTCGTCTTTTACCAACAGTAACAACAGATTTTTTGAAGCCAACGATACCTCAAACACAGAAACATCGAAGTGAAAACTCAGAAGATACTGTACAAATTTTTATAGGGACTGATTCTCTAGAAAGTTTAAAATATGAACATCAGGATTTAAGTCCTGAGCATAAATCGGAGATTTTAGACTGTTTTTTTCAGAGACAGAGATAATTTGATTCTGGTGAAACAAGATTAAGACAATCTGGTTTTGTTTCACCAATCATCCCTTTACTTATAATTTAGAATAACAATTTATTTCAGTTTCATAGAACTTATATAAGTGTTACATAATGTACTTCGTGCAGGATGCGTCAGATATCAAAAACTTGTTTATTGACACACCCTACTAATATACAAGTTGCGTAAGTCCTGTTTTATTAAAATCCATAAATTAAAAGATTACCCCATATGGAGTAATCTTCAGATGAATCGTATCATTTTAGAGATAGTTGCGGATTGCGGTAGTGTGATTACTTAGTTTAAGGAATTATATTTACCTAGTTCATCACACTATCAATATTATTCTTCCTCGTCTAAGTCAACATCTTCTTCATCTTCTTCGTTAGCTTTGGCTACCGAGTTTGCAGAAACAACAGCGCCCTTGTCCAATTTTTCACGCACCTGTTGTTTAATCTGTTCAGCAAATTCTGGTTTTTCTTCCAGATACTTGATAGCGTTATCTCGACCTTGAGAAATATTATCGCCGTTGTAACTATACCATGCTCCCTTACGGAGTAAGATACCAGTTTCTTCAGCTAAATCTACTAAACAACCTAGAGTGGAAACACCTTTACCAAAAATAATGTCAAATTCCGCAATTCTAAAAGGCGGTGCAACTTTATTTTTCGCAACTTTGACTTTAACTCGGTTACCAAATTCATCAGTACCTTTTTTCAAGGTTTGAATCCGACGAATATCTAAACGCACTGAAGCGTAGAACTTCAAGGCGTTACCACCAGTTGTTGTTTCCGGGCTACCGTAGGTAACACCAATTTTCTGCCGCAACTGGTTAATGAAAATTACTGTACAACCAGATTTACCAATATTGCCAGTAATTTTACGTAGAGCTTGGCTCATTAATCTCGCTTGTAAACCAACATGGGCATCACCCATATCGCCTTCGATTTCTGCACGGGGAACCAACGCTGCTACTGAGTCAATAACTACAATATCAACGGCGGCGGAGCGTACCAGCTGATCAACAATTTCCAACGCGGATTCACCGGTGTCTGGTTGGGAGACCAGCAAGTTTTGAATATCTACACCTAAGGCCGAGGCGTAGGTGGGGTCAAGGGCGTGTTCAGCATCCACAAAAGCAGCAATTCCGCCTTCTTTTTGTACTTCGGCGATCGCGTGGAGTGCTACTGTTGTTTTACCGGAACTTTCCGGGCCATAAATCTCAATCACCCGCCCCTTGGGCAAACCGCCACCCAATGCTAAATCCAAGGTGAGCGCTCCTGTGGAAATCGTTTCTACCCGCATCCGGGTAGCATCGCCCAGGCGCATGATTGCTCCTTTACCGAAGCTGCGCTCAATCTGGTTGAGTACCATAGTTAGCGCTTTTTGCTTGCCTGAAGTATCGGTATTGATAGCCATTACTGCCTCTAAAAATGTATGGATTTAAGGAGTGTGGGGTTTGGAGTTTGAGTAGAACAGATATACTATTTTAGCCGGAAAATTCTAGTATAGGGCTTCTCAAATTAAAAAGTAACTTTGACAAGATCGTAACCCAATATTCCGCAGGTGCGATCAGAAATATCTTCATGTACTTGCCAAAATTTTTACTGGCGCTACTGAACAGTATGCTACTCCATCCTGATGACTGAATTGTCTCACTACTCCCCAGTTTTGTCTTTCATGCTTCCCATCCGGACACAAATTTTTTATATTAGTGGGTCTTAGACCGACAACTAAAGTTTTTATTAATACTTTTTTCCTGTGCGCCTTTGTAAGTTAAACTCCCTTCATGAATATCAAGCGTCGGCAATTCCTGAAAACTTGCGGATTAGCTACTGTAGCTACTCAGATTCCTCTATTTACTGCTCAAGGTGAGCAACGGTCTTCTCTACAAGACACTACACGTAGCTTGCGTCTTTGGAGGAGTACGAGCAACGGTCGGTCATTGTCAAACACTATCATCAAGCCACAACGCTTACAAGTAGGCGATACGGTGGGGTTAATTGCGCCGGCTGGTACTTTTGAACCTCGATATATAGAAGTAGTCCAGCAACATCTGACTAATTTGGGATTAAAAGCTAAGGTGGGAAGACATATTTTAGACCGTTATGGTTATTTAGCAGGTAGAGATGCTGACCGCGCCCAAGATGTAAATGATATGTTTGCAGATGATTCGGTTCAAGCAATTCTGGCTATGCGTGGGGGTTGGGGTTGCAATCGGATTTTACCCTTACTCAATTACCCCTTAATTCGTTCCCATGCCAAAATTCTCATGGGTTATAGCGATATTACTTCTTTATTATTAGCGATTAATGCCCGTAGTCGCATTCTCACTTTTCATGGGCCTGTGGCTACATCTACCTGGACTCCCTTTATGCTGGAGTACCTGAAGCGTATTTTATTTAATGCAGAAGCAGTAACATTAGAAAATACAGATTCTCCTGAGGGAAAAGTACAAACAATCACACCAGGAAAAGCGCAAGGTCAACTTGTAGGCGGTAATTTGTCAGTTTTATCTGCAATGGTTGGTTCACCCTATCTACCAGGTTGGCAAAATAGAATTTTATTTTTGGAAGATGTGAACGAGGATGTTTATCGCGTAGATAGGATGTTGACGCAGTTAAAAAATGCTGGAATACTATATCGAATTTCCGGTTTTATCTTTGGTCAATGTACCGACTGTAAGCCAACCAATGACAAATCCCAGACGTTAATAGAAGTATTACAAGACCATATCACTCCTTTAAAAATACCCGCTTGGTATGGTGCAATGATTGGTCATATTCAAGATAAATTCATCTTACCAATTGGCGCAAATGTGGAAATCGACGCTGATGCTGGAACAATAGAATTATTAGAGGCGGCGGTCAATTGAAAAATGCTAACTTGTAATGAATTGATACTATTTATAGTACGAATTAAACAGTATTTTCTACAATAAACACAAATGTACAGATGTTCAAACGCAAGCTATATAAAATCAATCAATGTCTGGCGATAAGTATTTGGTAGCCCCGTATCAAAACATTGCCCTTGCATCACATACCCTGTAATTCCTTCTGCTTGACACAATTTATCTAAACAAGTTGTTAACTGAAATTCACCGCGATCGCGTAAATTTTGGTTTATACTGTCTGCTAGAAAATCAAATATTTTTGGTGTGAGGACATACAAGCCAAAAACACATAAAAACTCATCTTCTGCCATATATTCTACCCGCAAATGCTCACGCGCATAATCAGTACTGGGTTTTTCTGCAAGTTGTGTTAGTTCCAAAATAGAATTAAACTCTTGCCACACTCCTGTGACACATCCAGCCTTACTAATTATGGCTGCTGGCATGGTAGTTAAGCCAACAACACTTTGATGAACTTGTGCGTATATCTCTACAACTTGTTGCGCGCAAGATTTTTCTGTGTCGGATTTATAAACATGATCACCTAACATTAATAAAAATGATTCATTTCCTACCCAATCTTTGGCGCAGAACACTGCGTGGCCATATCCTTCTTGTTCTGATTGCGTCAATAAAACAACTTTCTGTCCCAACTCTTGCAAGTATTGACTATATTCTTGATTTTGTGGCGAAAGTTTTTGTAAAAGTTCTGGTGCGGGTGGATTTTTAAATAAGTCAGCAAAAACTCCTATATCATCAGGCTGTACAACAATACCAATTTCTGTAATTCCTGCACTAATAGCTTCTTCCACAATGGCTAAAATTACAGGCTTGGCTCTACCATCTTGATCAATAATTGGGAATAGTTCTTTTTTCACAACTTTAGTAGCTGGAAATAATCTAGTACCAAAACCAGCAGCCGGAATCACGGCTTTTCTTACTTTATGAATTTGCATAAATTACTATTTTTAATTTTCTACGGAAACGTAACTAAATTCTGGCGGTGAAGCAGCTAAAACTCCTGATATACCCTGAAGTAACTTTTCTGCTTCTACGGGTTTAACTAAATGCAGTTGAAAGCCAGCAGCTAGTGCCTGTTTTTGGTTGATTTCTCCAGCATAAGCAGTTAGGGCGATCGCTGGAATTTTACCACCTTTTGCTGAAGGCATAGCTCGAATTAACTGCATCAACATATAACCATCTATTCCTGGCATTCCGATATCACTTAAGAGCAAATCAACTTTAGTTCTGGCTATTACCTCTAAAGCCTCACCTGCTGATGTCACTGCTGTTACTTCGGCTCCAGATTGTTCTAACATTAATGTCAGGAATTCACCTGTATCAACATCATCATCTACTACCAAAATATACAGTCCAGCTAAACTCCAAGTATTATCTGGCTGTCCCACTTGTGGAACTTTCTGCGGCGCATTAAGCATTAATGGTAAATTGACTGTAAATGTTGCGCCCATTCCTTCCCCTGCGCTTTCTGCTTTGACTGTGCCACCATGTAGTTCTGTGAGATGCTTAACAATAGCCAACCCTAATCCTAAACCGCCAAATTGTCTTGTTATTGTGCCATCTGCTTGACGAAAATACTCAAAGACATAAGGTAGAAATTCTGAACTTATTCCCTTGCCATTATCTTGAATTTGAATTTGGGCAGAATTATTAACTCTTTCTAAGGCTACCTGTATTTGTCCTGCGGGAGGAGTGAATTTAATGGCATTAGCAAGCAGGTTCCAGATAATTTGTTGTAAACGAGCAGCATCACCTGCAACCATACAAAAATTGACGTTTAGTGCAGTTTTAACATCAATATTTTTCGCCTCTATTGCTAGACTTACAGTCTCCAAAGCCTCTTCAATCGTATTAACTAAATTCACCGACTGGATATTTAAATTTAATTTC
The DNA here is from genome assembly GCF_963920875.1 of Anabaena sp. CCY 9910. Classification (NCBI taxonomy): domain Bacteria; kingdom Bacillati; phylum Cyanobacteriota; class Cyanophyceae; order Nostocales; family Nostocaceae; genus Anabaena; species Anabaena sp. CCY 9910. The sequence continues at coordinate 126,572 of NZ_CAWUDJ010000003.1, forward strand.
CCTTGCTGAATGCGAGAGACATCTAATAAATCTTCAATAAGTTGAATTTGTAATTTAGCATTCCGCTCAATTGTTTCTATCCCCCGTCGGCGCGTAGCTTCTTCCAAATTCCGCTTTTTAAGTAGAGTTGCCCAACCTAAAATCGGGTTAAGTGGAGTACGCAATTCGTGAGAAAGAACTGCCAGAAAATCATCCTTTAAACGATTAGCTCTCTCAGCTTCGCTTCTAGCAATTTGCTCACGCATCAGCAGATATTCCCGTTCTTGTTCTGCTTGTTTGCGTTCAGTAATATTCCGAAAAAATATCCCTAAGCCATCTTCAGCCGGATAGGCGTGGACTTCAAACCACATATCCCATAGTTCGTACAATACCTCAAAATGGACTGGAATATTTTCAGCTAGCGATCGCCTATATTCTCGCTCAAAGTCTGTACCTTTAGTTCTCGCCCACTGTTCCCAGTAGTTCTTACCAATCAAGTCTTCTGGTTCTAAATCTTGAATTTTTGCCGCTTGGTGATTGCAATATGTAATATCCCAATCTCGATTCACAGCAATAAAAGCATCAGTCATACTTGACAAAATATTGCTCAACCGACTGCGGAGCGCTTGTTCACGCCGAAGTAATTCATCCTTTTCTCGATGAGATTCTTCTAAACAATCATTGATTTCCACCAGTGATTCATTGAGTTGGATAAGTTTTTCTGATAATTCTGCGCGGGTTTGGTATTCCCCACGACGCACTTTTTCTACTGCTAACTCTACTTGAATACTTGACCTTTCAGTAATAGCAATGCCCACAAATAAACTCACAGCACACTGTACCAATAAGCTCAATTTGTGGACGTGTAAAACTTCTGCTTGTACTGGAAAAGTGGCTAAATACATTGCTTTAGGGTAAGCAACTAAGTAAGCAAATAGCGTTACTAATACACAGAAACTTGAAGTTAACATCCCACTAGTTACGCCAAAGCGGGTTGCAGCCCATAAAACTGGAACAAAGCCTAAAAAAGACAACTGTTGTAACTTAAATCCGTTTTGATTAGTTTCAGCCACTGTTAAGGTTGCTATAGCTAAACAAAGTAGTAATATGGCGCTGAATTCTAATAAGAGGTGCAAAGAAGGACGGAAATTTCGAGAAACAAATCCAGAATTTAGTGGTTCGGTAGGGCGTAACCAGCCTTGAGATTGAAAATAGGGGGTAAAAACTAATAAGGCAGTAGGTGCAATCGCCATGATTCCAATTGCATTACCTAACCACCAATGGGGTATGTTATGACTCAAACCAGCGAGAGGCATTTTGCCTATAGCGACAAGACATAAACTACCAATTGTCGCCAAAGTAGCGCAGGCGACGAGGGGGGCGCTAACAGTAAAAAGAGTGGCATCCTTGAGGGTATTAATGGTTCGGGAACCCTTCCAGAGACGGCGGTACAGTAACCAAGCGCTCAGAGGCTCGATGATATCGACAAAAGCTATTAATCGCTCCCAACCATGTAAACCCCAAAACGGCGACATGAGAAAAGAAGCCAAGCCGGTGAGAATAATACCACAAGGGCCGAACCAAAAAGTTAAAGCGATCGCCACACCTGATGGAGGAAACCATAAAGACACTCCCGGCTGAATGCGGTAAATCAGCGCCATCCCATGAGCAATAACCAGAGCGAATAAGCCCAACAGTGAAATCATCAGCCATCTACGCATAATGGCAATTTTCATGGAGTCTGTCATGGGTTACATCATCGAAGGGTGCTTTGTGCTTCAGCTCATGCAGTCAAGACTTTACCAGTAGGCATTATGAACTGCTACACCAGTACATATGAAAACACTTTTTCTCGTCTTTTCCATTTAGACTGGGGAGTAATACAATATGCAGCCATATCAGACTAGCGTAGGAGATCAGATATAGTTAGTCAAAGACAATCACATACTGTTAAACCATTAATATCTCATCCAATTTTCGCATTTTGCAAGTGCTTGATAGTTAAGATAATTATCATTTGCAATTTTATACATTACGCTTAGTATAGTTTAGTCCATAGAGAATTTCTAAAGACCGTAACCTTATAGTCAAAAAAATTTGCCTCTGCCAGGAAACTCTAGCAACGATCAGCTAAGATTTTTCTCAGCAGAAGTAAAAAATCTTTATTGAGTTATATGATTACCAAGATTCCCAATAGTAATTATCAAAAAAACAAATGCAGTTTTGATATTAGAGGAGATAAACGCAATCATTTTTTGCCAGGTAATTTATTTATAGGTTTATGTGCTGCCTTGCCTATTACCTTGGCATTACCGGTAGAAGCTTTGCAAGTACAGGTAAATCCCAAGAATCCCCGCCTGGGGGATACAGTTTCTGTAGTGATCAATTTAGATAATCCAGACAATACCAATAACCCAACCGTATCTGTTGGCGAGAAAACTTACCCAGCTTTTGAAGTAGCACCCAATAAGTATCGGGCATTTATCCCCACAACACCCCTAGAAAAGCCAGGCACTAGAAAAATTAGAGTATTTGGTGATGGTCAAGTTCAAGAATTATCTGTACCAGTAGCTACTCGTAAGTTCCCTGTACAGCGCATCACTTTACCACCAGGGAAATCTGCTGACGGTGCGACTGAATACGAACTCAACCGTGTTGCAGCCTTTAAAGCGTTACAAACATCACAAAAGTATTGGAATGGGCCATTCCTGAGACCAAATACAGGACGACTCAGCACACTTTATGGTGTACGTCGCTACTACAACGGGAAATTTGCCAATGACTACTACCATCGCGGTCTTGACTATGCTGGTGCAGCCGGTTCGCGTGTAGTTGCCCCGGCTGCTGGTAAGGTAGCTTTAGTCGGCAGGGTAGCCCAAGGATTTAGAGTTCATGGTAATGTAGTTGGCATTGACCACGGCCAAGGGGTTGTCAGTATTTTCATGCACCTGAGTCGAATTAATGTCAAAGAAGGTGACTTGGTAAAAGCTGGACAATTAATCGGCGCAGTGGGTTCTACAGGGGCTTCTACCGGGCCGCACCTACACTGGGGTCTGTATGTTAACGGTCAGTCTATTGACCCAACCTCATGGAAAAACAAAACTTTTGAATAATAGAGGCGTAATTAGTCGTTTCTGTTGTTGACTTTGTATATTTTTTGTCGATAATGAGTTAGACAAAATAAGTTTGAATCGGTTCCGTCCTTACCTTGCTTGGGTGGCTTAAATTTAAGATGAGCGTTATGAGTATCGAGAAAATTGTAGAACAAGCTCTCCAGGATGGTTATCTTACGCCAGCAATGGAAGCAGAAGTTGGACGCATCTGTGATAACGCCTCAGAACTCTCGATAGAAGAGTATATGGCGTTGGATAGGTTGATGGGAGCGTTATTGACTGGTGAGGTAGTGGCGGTTCCTCGCAAGCAGTTCATTAACGTGATGGAAGAGTTGGTATTAACCGAAGCGATCGCCAGAGTAGCAGAAATTGAAGCTACTAGCGAGAGTTCCATCGATGTCGGGGATATTGCCGCTTATGCCCTCAACCGCTTACCCCCCTTATACGCCACCACAGAAGAAGGTGCTAGCTACCAGCGCATACGCGCCAAAGCAGAACTTCAGGAATTAATCGCCCAGCAGGTAAGTGAGGCAATCAACCTTAATCTTGATCAGCCAAACGACAACAGAACACCTGTGTCCACAAAAACTACTGGCAATGAAGTCTTGCGTCAAGTTAGCAGTTTATTACAAGTCTACGCCCCTAGTTTTGAGCAGAAATCTTCATAATTAGTCAGTTGTCAGTTGTTAGTCGTTACTTTTTCGGTTTTACCACTGACCAATGACTACTTACAACTGACTAATCCTGTACTATCACAGGTGTCCCCACTTCTACTTGGTCATAAAGCAAACGGACATCAGAATTACGCATCCTCAAACAGCCGTGAGAAATAGCTGTTCCCAGAAGATGAGTGTCTGGTGTGCCGTGAAAGCCGATTTTATTACGTCCATCAGACCAAAAACCAATCCATCTTTCCCCTAAAGGACTATCAACACCAGCAGGGAACACTTTGCCTGTGATGGGGTGTCGCCAGATGGGGTCATGTTCCATATGTGACACATTGAAAGTACCCGTAGGCGTTTCCCAACCCCTCTTACCTACAGCAATTGGGTAACTAGCTATCACTACATCTCCAGAATAAACGTAAGTGCGGCGATCGCTTAAATCAACCACCACTTCCTTCTTGGCATTTTCTAGCTTATTAGATGTTTTTCTATGTGCCGCAGGTTGAGATAATCGTAACTGGCTTTGATCTGATAAATCGGCGTTTTTTCTTGACTCTGGTGTTAATAACTGTGTTTTTTTAGGTGAGTTAGTCGCTAAAGCTACATTTTGGCTAACAGTATCCGACTTATTATGAGATTTAATAGCCGAAGACTGCGGTCGAGATAGTTTATCTGGAGTAGTGGCACCAAAAGGTGCAGGTGCGCCAAAAGCGGTTTCGCCTAAACCCCCCTTATAAACCTCTCCAGGGCGGTTTGTTGTGGTGGAGACTGGCTTTTTAAACTGACCCTGCGCTGTAGTAATGCGCCAATGCACAGCTAACGATAATATGGCTGTGCCAAAGCAAAGAAACATTACCATACGCCCTACAGATTCATTTCTTACCATTGCCATCGCCTATTGTTTATCCCTGACATATTCAGCCGACTAATTGAATATTTTTATTCTCTAATTATCAAGAATTTATAAATTCTTATCTGTTCCCTCATAACTATGCCTATACACTTGGGCAGACTAAGGATATATAGGCATTACAAATAGACAAATTCTGGAGCAGAAATTTGTTTCGCTGAAGTGTCGAGGAGAGAATTTTTAACATCGAACTTATCGGCGGCACTTTCCAAGTGCAGCAATCAATCTTTAGTGGTGTGGGTGGGAGAAAGACCATGTTAGAAAAACTATGGCTAGCAGTCACGATTACATTTGCCCTCAATTTATTTTTTCAGGTTCACGTCCCTGATCAAACCAATTCTGGTGCTATTTATCAACAAAATATAGATACATCAACAACAATTTTGGTCAAAATACCGGAAAAATGACACTTTCCAGTTACTACAGTCCCAGAAATTTCTGATACTATGTTTTCCCAGTATCCGACTGAAAAGCATTAGCGAGGTAGTTTTTTAATTTGAGTTGAGAATTACTTTCTGTATCTAGATGATGTGCATCACTCTACCTCATTATTTTTTTTAGGTTGGTATTATTACTAATAATAGAGTCTAATAGAGCTAGTTTCTGTCAGCCAAATAACTAAGTTTTCTATTTCATCATAATCAACATGGCTATTGCCCAAGCAAGAAAATCGGACATATCTCCTAGATTCTAGAAGACAAACTTGTACAGTTTCTGATGTCATGAATTCATATTTATATTGGGTTTGAAAGTACTGAAATTATGACTTATTTTTCACTAAATTAAGATGCTTTAGAAATAGTAAAGTCTATCTGGTAAAATTGCCACAAAAATTATATAAAAATTACTTTCCTCCCTTTTTATCTTTCTTATACATAGATAATTTTCTATGAAAACCAGTTGCACAGTTACTTAATTAGTAGATAACAATCTGCATATTGATCAAATAGCCTTAAGCATATATTTATGATTATGTCAACTATAATCAGTCACTTGGCATTAGCTCCACAACCATATGTAATATAGCCTTGACTGGGCAGATGAACAAAAATAATCCCCAAGAACAAGATTGACCTTGTGCGTCAGACCAAATGCACCCAATATCGCAGAAGTCAGTGTTACAGTCTTAAATCCGTCACGTAATTCAGGAACAAGCGGCCCATTAGCAGGTCTAATAGATAGGGATGAATTAACGCCAGTACGATCTATGAGTCAATCGATTACTGTATCCTGGTCAACGGTTGATGCGAGGTGTTCAGAAGCATCGGTGCAAGTTGACAAACTCTCGAACCACGATTTAATTTTGCGCTGTCAATTAGGGCTGCGTCCTGATCGTGTTGCGTTTGCCGAGCTATTGCGCCGCTATCAAACCCAGGTTGATAGAGTTTTGTATCACTTAGCCCCTGATTGGTCAGACAGAGCCGACTTGGCTCAAGAAGTTTGGATTCGCGTGTATCGGAATATTAACCGATTGCAAGAACCATCTAAGTTTAGGGGCTGGTTAAGCCGGATTGCCACTAATTTGTTTTATGACGAATTGCGTAAACGCAAGCGGGTTGTAAGTCCTTTGTCATTAGATGCTCCCCGTTCTGTAGATGATGGCGAAATGGATTGGGAAATTGCTGGAGATACACCAGGGCCAGAGGAAGAACTGACAACTAGAGAATTTTACGAACAACTGCGAGAGGCGATCGCGGATTTACCAGAAGTATTCCGCACTACCATTGTTCTGAGAGAAATCGAGGGTATGGCATACGAAGAAATCGCCGAAATCACAGGTGTATCCTTGGGAACAGTCAAGTCGAGAATTGCTAGAGCTAGATCCAGATTGCAAACTCAATTGCAAACTTATCTTGATGCCTAATTTACAATATCCTTAATCTATCCTATGGGAGAATTTAACTATTGATTAAGAATTGTGAGGAACCTGTATCATGCCCTTGCCATCATTAAAAGAATTAATAAACCTCTCAAGGTTGTCCCCCTTCTGCCCGTGGATGAATTGGTAATAATGTTAGTATGACTACTGATTCTAATTTTAATGACCGTTGTCGGCGGCAATTTTCGAGAGATTTACCACAAAAGATGGCTAGGCATACCAACGAAGCAACGGGTGCTATGGATATGGTGAAGCGCGATCGCTTTGAATTATTAAGTGCTTACCTTGATGGAGAGGTGACAGCCGCAGAACGTCGGCAAGTCGAAGACTGGTTAGCCAACGATGTGGCAGTACAGCGCCTCTATTCCCGACTATTAAAGCTAAGGCAAGGCATACGAACTATGCCCATACCAACAGCACAACAATCACCAGAAACAACAGCAGAGCAAGTATTTGCCAAAGTTAACCGCCGTTCTCGATTAGCTTGGAAATTAGGTGGTGCGGCTGTTGCAGCTTGTGTGATTGGTGCTGTTACTAACTGGCTACCAGGGCGGCAAACTGGCATACCCCAACTAGCCCAACAACCCCAAGAACAGCCTACTCAAGCTGTCACCACGCCAGATGCACTGCCCATGATAGCCTTGAACAACCCAGTAATTGAAATTCCTAAAGCGGCCGTAGCCTCACCTACCAAATTTATACAGCCGCAGCCACAACTAGGAGAGATTCCCCCAGATATCAACTAATCTCCAAATGTGTAGTCGGCACTTTGATGCTGAAATTTATTGTGGCTACTCCACCAACCATCAGGTAGGTGAGTACCTTTTAGCATCTCCACTTTCGCTGGGTTCATCAAGTATACCCAAGCCCATCCGAGAGACAAACCCAGGGGATTTTTTACTTTAACCTCCAGGCGATTGTAAAGATTCTCTGACATTTCTCGCTCAGGCTGATAATCTTCTAGCGTGTCTAAAGCATCTAGAATTCCTAAATCAGCAAAAGAAAGTAAATATCCATGAACGGTACTTTTCCCCGTCGTCATGGCTGGATAGCCCATTGGCAAAGCAAATAACTGGCCTAGTGTAGTTGCTTTTTCGGCTGACACTACCTTGCCAGCACAATATGTTTGATGATTTCCTTCACCTGGTTTGAGAGTGCCGTAAACAAAACCCGCACTCCGCCGGAAAATTCTGTTTTTAATTGTGTCATCCCTTTTTTAACCGACTGATTCCTTTGCCTACCATCATCTACAATATGTAGGCAAACAAGATTACAGAGCCAGTAGGAGAATTTTTGGTGGACTCCCGATACAACCCCGCAATACTTGAGGAAAAATGGCAAAAAACATGGGTAGAACTTGGTTTAGATAAGACCCAAACACAAAGCAATAAACCAAAATTCTACGCTCTATCCATGTTTCCCTATCCATCGGGCAGCCTACACATGGGTCACGTCCGTAATTACACAATTACAGATGTGATTGCCCGCCTCAAACGAATGCAAGGGTATCGGGTACTGCATCCAATGGGATGGGATGCCTTTGGCTTACCAGCAGAAAACGCCGCCATTGACCGTGGTGTACCTCCTGCCAACTGGACTTATCAAAACATTACCCAAATGCGGCAACAATTGCAGCGTCTTGGTTTATCCATTGACTGGGATAGCGAAGTTGCCACCTGTTCGCCAGATTATTACAAATGGACGCAGTGGATTTTCTTACAGTTCTTGCAGGCGGGGTTAGCTTACCAAAAAGAAGCAGCCGTCAACTGGGACCCCATTGACCAAACTGTATTGGCAAACGAGCAGGTTGATAACGAAGGTCGTTCTTGGCGCAGTGGTGCGATCGTTGAGCGTAAATTGCTCAGGCAGTGGTTTTTAAAGATTACCGACTACGCCGAAGAATTATTAAACGACTTAGATAAATTGACCGGTTGGCCAGAACGCGTCAAATTGATGCAGGCGAACTGGATAGGGAAATCTGTAGGCGCGTATTTAGAATTTCCCATTGTCGGCAGCACTGAGAAAATTGCTGTGTATACCACCCGGCCTGATACAGTTTACGGTGTTAGCTATGTAGTATTGGCACCAGAACACCCCCTCACCAAACAAGTCACCAGCAAAACTCAACAAGCAGTAGTAGACACCTTTATTCAAGAGGTGACAAATCAAAGCGAGTTGGAACGTACCGCCGAAGATAAACCTAAACGCGGTGTAGCAACCGGTGGTAAAGCAATCAACCCGTTTACAGGGGAAGAAGTACCCATTTGGATTGCTGACTATGTACTGTATGAGTATGGTACTGGGGCTGTGATGGGTGTACCTGCCCATGATGTACGGGATTTTAAATTTGCTCAAAGATATGACTTGCCCATTGATTTTGTCATTGCAGCCCCAGATGATGTGGCAGGTTTTGACCTCAGCCCAACATCAGAGACAGAAGAAGTCACACAAGTTGTGCAGATAGAATATAACCAAGCCTACACAGAGCCAGGAATCTTAATTAATTCTGGGGCTTTTACTGGCATGACTTCCACAGATGCCAAGCAAGCGATCGTGAAATATGCCGCAGAAACAGGTTTTGGCAAAGAACGTATTCAATATCGCTTGCGGGACTGGTTGATTTCTCGGCAACGTTATTGGGGCGCACCAATTCCTGTCATTCATTGTCCCAACTGTGGGATAGTACCAGTGCCAGACAAAGATTTGCCAGTCATTTTACCAGAAGAGGTGGAATTTACTGGGCGCGGTGGTTCACCGTTAGCACAGTTGGAAAGCTGGGTCAATGTGCCTTGTCCTACCTGTGGTACTCCTGCCAAACGGGAAACCGATACGATGGATACCTTTATTGATTCCTCGTGGTATTTCTTGCGGTTTACTGATGCTAGGAACGAAGCACAGGTATTTGAATCAGCAAAAACCAATGACTGGATGCCCGTAGACCAATATGTAGGCGGTATTGAACACGCGATTTTACACTTATTGTATTCCCGATTCTTTACTAAAGTGCTGCGCGATCGCGGTTTGTTGAACTTTGATGAACCCTTTGAACGTTTGTTAACTCAAGGGATGGTACAAGGTTTAACTTACTTCAATCCAAACAAGGGTGGTAAAGATAAGTGGGTTCCTTCCCATTTAGTTAACCCCAATGACCCTCGTGACCCCCAAACAGGTGAACCACTGCAACGCCTTTACGCTACCATGTCTAAATCTAAAGGCAATGGTGTCGCACCGGAAGATGTCATTGCTAAATATGGTGTAGACACAGCACGGATGTTCATCTTGTTTAAAGCGCCGCCAGAAAAAGATTTGGAATGGGATGAAGCTGATGTAGAAGGACAATTCCGCTTTTTAAATCGGGTTTGGCGTTTGGTGACAGATTATGTTGCATCTGGGGTAAACCCTAAAAATAAATCTGGTGAATTGAGCAAGTCAGAAAAAGATTTACGGCGGGCAATTCACAGTGCAATTCAGTCGGTGACTGAAGATTTAGAGGATGAGTATCAGTTTAATACTGCTATTTCTGAGTTGATGAAATTAAGTAACGCCCTTACTGATGCTAACGGCAAAGATTCACGGGTTTATGCTGAAGGTATCCACACATTAGTGGTGTTGCTGGCTCCCTTTGCACCACACATTGCGGAAGAATTTTGGCAACTGTTGGGTAATAGCGAATCAGTGCATACGCAAACCTGGCCTGCTTTTGACCCAACCGCTTTAGTTGCCGATGAAATCACTTTGGTGATTCAAGTGAATGGTAAGAAGCGTGCTGATATTCAAGTTCCGTCACAAGCTGATAAAGCTGAGTTGGAGAAATACGCCCGCGAATCAGAAGTTGTGCAGCGTCACCTGGAAGGTAAGGAAATTAAAAAGGTAATTGTCGTACCTGGAAAGTTAGTTAATTTTGTCGTTGCTTAACTATTGGCGTGTTTCTGGAGAAAAGCGTTAGAGGTCGGCGTACCAAAGCTGTCTTTTCCTCAGTCAATTCATAATGACTGCCGTAATCCCCACCAAGGTATTGCGGCATTTTTTTGTTTTTAAACACAGAGGAGGTTCAAAGTTTACGCAAATAGACGCGGAGGTTTCATAGTTATGAAGAACGTCTAATTGCCGATATCCTCATTCCATAGTTCAGGATTGGCTTGAATAAACTCACTCATCATCTGTTCGCATTCATCTAAATTTAAATCAATAACTTCCACACCGTGGGACACCATAAAATCTTTAGCGCCCGGAAAAGTTCTAGATTCACCCACGATGACTTTCTTAATACCAAATTGCACCACAGCCCCAGCGCATAAATAACACGGCATTAAGGTTGAATATAATATGGTACCTCTGTAACTGCCAATTCTGCCAGCATTACGGAGACAATCGATCTCGGCATGAGTAACAGGGTCACGGTCTTGTACACGTTTATTATGTCCTCTGCCGAGAACTTTGCCATCTTTGACAAGCACGGAACCAATGGGAATACCTCCTTCTTGTCTACCTTGTGTTGCTTCTTGAATGGCGACCTGCATAAACTCATCCATTTTTCATCCTCCTTATATGACAAAACAACTAGTGTTAATGGATCATGATGGTGGTGTAGATGATTATCTAGCAACCATGCTCCTGTTGACGATGGAGCATATTCAACTCCTGGGTGTCGTCGTTACTCCTGCTGATTGTTATGTCCAGCCTGCGGTAAGTGCTACGCGTAAAATTATCGATTTGATGGGATTTTCTCATATCCCAGTGGCAGAAAGTACTGTACGTGGGATTAATCCTTTTCCTCGGCTGTATCGGCGTGATTCGTTTATTGTTGACCATCTGCCTATTCTCAATCAAAACGAATTGATTCATACACCTCTGGTTGAGGAAACTGGTCAAGATTTTATGGTCAGAGTATTGCGAGAAGCGCTGGAACCCGTAACACTAATGGTGACAGGCCCACTCACAACAGTTGCAGTTGCTTTAGACAAAGCACCAGACATTGAAGCCAAGATTGAAAAGATTGTGTGGATGGGTGGCGCTTTGAATGTTCCCGGTAATGTGGAAAAAAGTTTAGAGGCTGGACAAGATGGGTCTGCTGAATGGAATGTTTATTGGGATGCAGTTTCAGCTGCACGAGTATGGCAAAGCGATATTAATATAATTATGTGTCCCTTAGATTTGACTAACAATGTACCAGTAACATCGGAGTTAGTATACAAAATGGGGCGACAACGCCATTATCCCGTATCTGATTTAGCTGGACAATGTTATGCCTTAGTTATCCCACAAGATTATTATTTTTGGGATGTGCTAGCAACGGCTTATTTAGGACATCCAGAGTTTTATCAACTCCGCGAATGGGAGACAGAAATTATTACTAGTGGTTTGAGTCAGGGACGGACTAAAGTTGTCGCTGGTGGACGTAAGATTTTAGCTATGGATAAAGTGGATAAGGATGCTTTTTATGCTTATATTTTGCAGCAGTGGGCAAGGTAATACCAATTCAAAATTCAAAATTCAAAATTCAAAAAATGGAAAGTTGAGGAATTGACATCCTCCACGAAGTCCGCCTGAGCGGATTTAATGAATCGTAATTGAGTTGTTTGAAAATATTTTTGCGCTCTATAAATTGGACTTATTTGACGATAAGTGTTGAGATAATTTGGTAGGGTGCGTCAGTGCCATAGAACCTAACTATACTCAGAAATTGTTCATACTGATGCGCCCTACATTTTGGATATTTTTTTATCTGGAAGTCTCTAAGTTGTTTGGAATTATTTTTGCGCTCTATAAACTGGACTTACTTGACGATAAGTATTGAGTAATTCTAAGAATTTATCAAAATCAAAACTTAAGGGGTCAACTCTCTGGCTCGAACGGTCTACTGCTTTGTGTGTAGTGATGCGATATTCTGGTACTTGGCTTTGAGCAATTAACCAAGCTAAGGAGTTATACTGCTCTGGGGTATAGCCACTATGAGATTTTAGGAAATTATTACCGCGTCCATCTGGTGGTGTTTCTAGAGAAACGTGATAGGCAAAATTATTGACAGATGGTGGTAATTTAGGATTAGTTTGCACAGTTTCAATACCCTCTGCGCCATCAAAAACTGAGTTAGCAGCGCCAAAGGCTCGCTTTTCTGGCGGGACTAAATATAAAACAGTTCCATCTAATTTAATTATGGCGTGGTAACTTGCCTGGACGTTTTCATCTGTATGGGGCGTTTGGAAAAAGTTAACTGCACTAGTAGCAGAGTTACTAGTTTCATGGAGAACGATAATTGGTTGATTTTTTATCGGTAACCCATTCATATCTTGGGCATAACGTTCACCATAATTACTTGGATGTACAGCCGCAATTTCTAATTTTGGCTTGTACTTAGCAAACGCTTGAGTAGTTATATATCTATCAGAAGACTGATTAGTTATAACTGGAAAATTGCCAATATCTTGGGCTTTGCCACCTTGGTTTATTTCGGACTGGATTTGTATCTGAGGATATTGTCTCCAAGTAGCTATATCTGAGTTTGATGGTGTTGCTGTATTTTGTTGTAACTGTGTAGATTTTCCTGCTAATAACGCCAATATCAAAGCGGCTAACATGAGAAAAATTAGCGTAACTCTGGTAGCCCAGTCACGGAAATTCATTTTTTTATAATTAATAATGCTGCCTTAATTAATCTTAATATACTTCTCTTGTTACAGAATAGGTTATAAGTAGAATTTTTTTGGCAATAAAAAGTATTTCTCCAGGGAGATAAATACGGAGATTTAATATTGTTTAATTGTATGTTTTTTATTTTGAATTGCCCATTCATTTACATCCCGCATCGAATCTCTTGGCGATAGGCTCATTATTACTGACAGACCAATTACTAAATGAGATGGTAAAGAGCTATTTTGGACTGCTCTGGTTTTGTTGGTTATCGAAGGTATTGCTCTCTCAACAGTAATTCGATGTATGTCTGTTTCTATAACGGTTAGCACATCTTCGCTTTGTATCATTGGGGACAAAAGCAAGAAATTTTTTAAGATGTACCGAAGTAAATTTCGTATTTTGGATACAACCTTAATTTATATGAAATCGAGTCTTATAAAATGCGAATTACCGTATATTAGCTAACGGAAATTATAATACTAAATATAGTATCTACCGCAAAACAAATAAATCCTTGAGATTTTCTTTGTTTTTTGATTTTTAATTGAATTTACTGATATATTTAAATCAACACTTTAATTTATCTTGATTGTTCATCTATTAGCCATTTTTTGCTTGCCGCAGTATTTCTCAGACGTTTCAAATAAGCACTGAGGCATGGATCAAAGTATATTTTTAGATGTCTTAACTAGCTTGCAAAAATTATTTGTAGGTTACATTCCCGCCGCTATATTCGGCAGTTTCATTGGATATCTTATAGGTATAAATGTTGCTGTATATCAATTGATGCGGCGGATTTTTCAGATCCCTAATAGTATTCCTCCTATTGCCGTTCTCCCCCTGACATTGGTTATTTTTCAAGAGAGTGAATCAGCTATAGCAGTAGTAATTTTTATGGCTAGCCTTTGGACGATTACTATTAATACTGCTATGGGAATTCAACATTTCCGTAGACAAAATAATAACTTTCGCGCCGTTATCTTTCATACATCTCATGCACTGAAAGTAGGAATTTGGGTAGCGTGGTTTACTGTTATCGCTATAGAAATGTTACTCGCATCTAAAGGACTTGGTGCTTTGTTGTGGAATAGTTATAAATCAGGTAATAGCAACTACATAATTGAGGGCATACTCTACATTGGTATTATTGGATTTTTGCTAGATCAGTTTATAGATTACACAGGTTATCTTCTAGCCCAAATGGTAACAGATAGTAAGAAATCTTCCTGAAGTTTACTTTACTTTGCCTCGGAAGCGTACAAACCCGTAAGATTCTGGTGGATTCCCACTACTAGTTGCAGGGGGTAGGTTAGGTAAAATAGAATTACGAGTAATCTCTACTACCAAAGCCCCATTAGTATTGCTACCAATATTGTTGCAAAAACTGGGTGTATTAGGATCATTAGCTGGGTAGAAAGTGCCGCGATCGCTATCTGCTACATTACTTAAATAAACTGTTGGCATTGTGGAGCCAATTGCTAAAGCGATACCTTTATCTGTTCCGGACAAACCACCATCATTAGGAGTCAGAGCATTAAAAGCACTGGAAATAAAATCAACATTAGTCGGAACTAAGTCACACAATTTCACATTAGTGACATTACTCAACCCATTGGAAAGGAAGTAAATTGTGTACTCTAGCTCATCTCCTGGTTTGACAACGCCAGCATTAATCAATCCTCGCAAATAGCCGACAGGCCATTTAGCATCGCTGTCATGAGTAGCATAAGGTTCTGGCACATAGTTACTGGCATTGCTAGGAACATCACTACGACCATCCACAATATCAGTTAAATCTTGGTTATTAATGCGAGTAATGCGTTTAGTCAACAGCAAGTTAGGAGTAGAACTAATAGCATTTAATGCTGTAAATAAAGTTGGATCATCATCTGCCGTACTGGTAGGGTTATTACCAGTATTTACACCATTATCAGTAATTTGTAAGAATGAATTGCCGAGAGTAGGGGGGTTACTAGTAGCACCAGCAGAATCTGCATCAGTAAACACTGTACCGACAGTTCCCGTAGAATTATCCGGTGTGTTAAAAGTAGCACTTGCTTGATTACTAATGGGATTACCGCCATTAGCATTGTTAATTGTGGCCGTGATTTTAATAGTGATGGTATCGTTTACACGCAGAGTTCCAGAATTTGTCAAAGTCACCACACCAGCACCGTTATAACTGGGATTCAGTGTGATGTTATTCCCCGATGTTGCCGTAGTAATTGCTGCACTCACAAAGGTTAACTGTGAGGGTAATGAGTCGTTAATCACAAAGTTAATAGCATCGCTATTGCCTGGACTCAGATTGGAGTAGGTGATAGTATATTCGATGCGATCGCCTACAGTCACAGTTCTACTATTATCATTGTCTGTGAGAAAGCGAACAGACTTGCTTCCTCTGACGTTTGCTTGATTACTAGTAGTAATTACCAAGGGAGTATTGATTGCTTGACTGGGGAAATATGTCCAAGTGTCTATCCCTTTAAAGTCACCATACCCACTACTAAACTCATGCTCTCCTAACGCACTATTTATCCCTCTAGCGGCATTCCGAGGGCTAGTAGCTCCAGTACCATTCAAGTTAATCGTCGTACCATTAGCGGTAACGTAATTGCTGTCATTGTAATAAACGGTAGTCGTTCCAATCTGCTGTCCATTCATATCTAGAAGGTTAGGAAAAGCAGCCGGAGCGTTTTCCATTGTGATTTTAAACCCTAGAGGATTGTTTTCCGCATCCAACATGGGAAAGTGATATTCACCAGATCGTGTTGTAATGATGGCATTATATGGAGCATTTAGTGGTCGAGGTGGGAGATTGGTTCCAGACGCATCCTTCCCATCCCAAAACACCACATTTGAGCCTACAGACAGCACATTTTGTAGCACTCTATCAACGCTAGGGTCATAAATGTTATCCGTGTTGGTGTCAATAATTATTTGATAGCTACCAGTGGAAACGGCATTGAAGCTAAAATTTCCTCCCACACCCACAGGGGCTTGATTTCCACTACCTCCAGTACCCCCAGTAAATTGGAACGAAGTTGGTACTGTCGGCACCGTCGCCAATGTAGAAATACCTAAATAATTGAGGGTTGAGTTGTCTGGTCGATTAAAGAAAACTAAGTGGGTAATGTCAGTTGCAGTATCAGCAACAGTCGGATTTTGGACTCGCACATTGCCGCTAAAGTTCAAATCATTATTAGTAGCGCCACCGGCAGAATGGTAAACAGTGCTGTTATTTGTTCTATCAATAAATCCCCGGTTATTAGCAAAAAATATAAAACCAAAGGGATCGACCCCATTCATGTCAGTTTCGTACCTATACCCATCTTTGGTTTGAATATAAAGCTTAGAATTGAGTGCTATGGGAGTACCACCACTGGCATTTGATCCCATATTCATAGCAATATAGTTAGTAAATACCCGCCCTTTTTTAGCAACGCCATTACTATCCCGAACCGTGATATCCCAAGCCGCTACCCCTGACAGTTGAGTACCATCTATAGGGAACGCCACCGTTGTAGCTCTTGGCGGTGGATTCCCTGAACCGCTTGTATTTGCAGAACGAAATTCAACTTCATAAATACCAGTTTCTGTAGCGATGAAACTACAAGGGGTATAGCCACCATGATTAGGTAAAGGGTTGGGAGGTAAAGGGCCTGCTGTTTCTTTATCAATAGTGTCAATAAAACCGAAACCAGTAGCCAGAACATCACAAGAGCCATTTTGACCATTAAAAGGACTACGGTAAACAATATCTTGTGGGTTCGAGAAACTAGTAGCCACGCTAGAACCAAGATTAACTGTTTCTCCTGCTTCCACATAAACTTTCAGTGTAGTTTTCCGAACAATACCTGCTGCTGTTAAATCTGACCATTCCAGGTAAGGTCTATATCCACCATCAGAGACTAACTCTTTGCTACCTTCAGCCCAGCTAGGTTGGATACTATTTCCTAAAATACACACAAAAAAGCCCAGGCTACTCAGCCATAGTTTTCGGCGACTACTGGTTAATGGCTTTTTCATGGTTTTTTTGTTTAGATTGCCCACAGTTGCAGAAAATCTATCATTTCTATAGATTTTGATGGTGGCGATCGCTTTTAAATAATTAAATAAATATTTCATTATTTCATTGGTAAATTTAAAATTTAAACAACATAGGCATCAATGTAGGTGTAATCAAAATGTTGAGGAATATCTATCCAAAATTGTTGGGCTATTTATCCCATCAGCTATAGTCTCATTTGACCACCAATAACATTGCCAAAAAAATGAGCGCGATCGCCTGTACAAATAGTCACAAAATACCAACCATTCGCAGCATAATGCCTATTTTGTAACCGAATAGATTCCACACGATATTTGCCCCGAAATTTTGGTTTATTCATCATCCAAATTATTCCCCATGCACAACAAAATCTGTAGAGACGTTGCACTGCAACATCTCTACTAAATTACGGTTGACGCGCCACAGATTTTTGTAATCCAAACCCATCAAATAATTCATTCAATTTCAACGTCAAACCCAAATAAACTCCCCCCGCTGATCGCGTACCGGAAAAATCTTGGTCATCAACTTTACCAAAGGCATAACCAGCCGAAAGCCGCAGATTAGGACTTAAATAATACCCAGCCTCCACTACAAAACCCGTCTCAGTATAGTTGGCTTGACCAATCACACGCGCCTCACCAACTAAATCCCAACTATATCCCAGGCGATAAGTAGCACGTAATTGTCCCAAGTTCACCGTACTAGTACCTACTAGATCATTTGCTAAATAAGAAGTACTGTTACGCAGTGCATACTTACCATAAAATTCCCATTGCCAATTAGGCGCATAAATCGCTTCTACAGCAAAGGTATGGTCTTGAGAACCCGTACCACTACCTAAAAGAATCGTGTCAGGAATAGTCGCCGGATTTTGGCGATACTCATAACGCAACAAGGCGTTAAATTTATCGTTGTTGGGGTCGCGGTAAGCTAAACCCAGCTTCAAATTCGCTGTATCTCCTAGTCCTGAGAGTTTTTGATTGGAAGAGTTGGCTTGTTGATATCTCACCAAAGCTGTGAGTGCAGGGGAAATTTTCCCTAAGGCGGCGGCTGTAATCACTGTGTTAGAACCACCAGAAGAAGTCCGATGTTCATAACGCGCGCTGGCTTGGAATTGAGGATTATCAGAGTATTCCAAACCTATGCTGTAACTATCACCCCCATTAAATCCAATAGAAGAAGCACTTTGACCAACAGCAAAGGGTTGGGCAAATTGTTGACCTGCGGCGGTGCGGTTGAAGAAGTTACCAAAAACGTGTTCATAAGCCAAATTCAACCGCAAACCAGAAGCAATCAGCCAACGGTTATTTAACCCAATAGCACCTTGAGTAGTCAGTTCATTAGCCCCACCAATGATTGAGTAACGACCAGTAAGGGTAGTATCGGAACCGAGTTTATGCTCACTGTTAACACTTAAACTGGTGATGGAGTTACTGGAAGACTGACCGCTACTGTAAAACTGTTGAGCCAAGCTGATATTCACACCAGGAACAACAGCCCAATTGAGACCGAAGATAGTGCGGTCTGGGTAGACAGTATCTTTTTGGGAAGATAGGGTGAGTTCGTTTTGGGCTTGGAATGTCAGGTTGTTTGTCAGGGGATATGTTAGACGGGAACGTAATTGATCTGATGTACTTTCTAGACCATTTGTCGCTATCCGGTCTTCCCGATTACGGTGAATCCAATCTACATCTACAGTGGCTTTACCAAAACGTTGTTGAATCCCCGCCGAAATTGTTGTCAGGGAATTATCGACTTGGCTACCTGGAATTGCTTGTGAACGTGGAGAAAATAATTCTTCAAATGTATCTAGTGGTTGAGGTGCAATACCAAAGTTGTCTTCATGGTCATACTGGACACGAATATTTGTAGTTTGGGAAAGTCGCCCTGTTAACTGTCCACCATAGCGAGTTTGACCAGGGACAAAACTAATAGTGGCGTTATTGGCAAAACCTGTATCAGCATAGCGATAATAAGCCCGACCTTGTAAACCTGAAAAAATCTGTCCTTGGGCTTCTAGACGGTAGGCTTCGCCACGTACTCGCCCCATAATGTCAGAATCATTACGAGAATGAGCATATTCGGCAATTAGCTGGTTTTGAGAACCGAGAGAGATTTTGGCATCTGCACCATAAAGTTCAAAACCACGTAGTCCTTGATTCTCTCTGACATAGGTTGCAGCTATCCAACTCTCTTGGTTGAGGGTGCGGGAAAAGTTGTATTGCAAACGACCTGCATAGATATTGCTATCAGAATTGTTGCTGTCATATTGATAGGTGACAACAATCCGCCGCACCAGAACCTGTCCCGTTGCATCAATATCAGTACGTAAGACTGGTTCACGGAAAATTACAGTACCGCGATCGTAGTCTATTTCGTAATCTGGGCCACGACTTAGTTGTTTACGTTCCAGCACTGTACCAGGACGGTTGAGTTCTTCTAATTCAATAAAAAGGTTTTCACTACCAGGAACAACTAACCGTCGGGAAAGGAAGTAGTAGCCACTGGTTCCATCAGGTGCAATAGTGTCTCTTTGAAAGGCTTCTAAGTTATTGCCATAGAAACCTGTAATTTGCAGATTACCTAAGTTGTAGTTGGCTTTAAAGCCGTGGAGTTGGCGGGTAACGGCGGTGAATTGCTGAGACGACCGAGCAAATTCTTCTGTGTTGTAGTCGCCCCACATAGCATAATCAGGGGCAGTACCTGGAATACCTGTAGAACGTTCAAAACGCAGATATACACTGTCAATGGAGGGTGTAACTACGTCTACTTTAGAACTATCGCCGTAAACAGGATAGTTTTGTTCGCTAAATTGGTATGACCTAAACAGACGATTGTCACAGTTACAATCTTCGTTGAGGCTACGAGAACTATTGTATGCACCAGTAAACAACCACTCACCGATCGCACCCGTGGCAAATATGGCTGAGTTAAATTCCAATCGGGTGCCATTATCTCTATCTGGGGGGAGGAAATCACGGAACCTGCTGTAATAATTTGTTCCTCTTGCTCCCAGCCGCACATCTATGACCCCAGTCACCAAACTAGGACGTAGTGCTGTCGCAAATTCCAGTTGGGTAAAGGCTTCTAAATCGTTAGCTACAGCGCGAATCCTGGCTGTTTGGGCTTGGAGAGGCGATCGCCACACCGCAGTAAATTCTCCCTTTTTCGCCTCTACCTGAAACCCTGGTTGTTCTGGTTTTAAGTCAGTTCCTACCAACTCTCCCACTGTGGGAATTAAGGTAATAACGGCATCTTGATTTGAGCGATTGCCATTTTCATCGAGGAGTTGACCGCGAATTGTCGCCGTTGAACGTCCATCAGCCGGTACACGAGACTCGACGGTTTCTACCGTGAGTTTTTTGGCTGTTCCCCTAACAACTACCCGCATCGTAACGGGTGCTTCTGTTCCTCCTACTATTTGTGCAGCTAGAGTATTTTCCCCTTCCTTGAGACCAACTCCATACCATGTCTGCGTTACTAAGTTAGTATCAGCATCAGTTTCCGTACGTCCCAACAAAGAAGAGTCTACTAATAGCCCATTTACCCGCAACTCTACTTGACTACCAGATGGGAATTGCACTGCTACGGTAGTTGCTGGCACATCAATCACACCGTCAGGACTGGGAGTCAAGATTTTCACTCCTGTTGCAGATGTTGGAGTATTTTCCCTCCGTCCGTTACCCTTATCTGTTTCTGCAACTAATTTGCGTAAACTTCTAGGTATGGGTGTATCTGTTGCTGGTTGAAAGGTGGGAATTTCCTTTGGGGTAGTTGGCGCTGGTTCTGTAAGCCTACTTAAACCTCTGGGTAATGGGTCATCTGCTGGTTGGAATGGTGAGATAGCATTTGTTGGTGCGTTGGATGTAGGTGTTTCCTCTTGTACTTCATTGGTCTGAGTTGTGCGACCTAATCCCCTAACCCCTTTCTCTACAGGGGAAGTGGAAATATTCAAAGCCTCTGGGGCGGGAGAGGGGTGTTCTATTTCATCCTGGGTTAACTGAGTGGTTAATTCAGTAGTGCGACCTAATCCCCTAATCCCCTTCTCTAGTGGGGAAAGGGGAATATTCAAAGCCTCTCTCTTGATAGAGAGGTCAGGAGAGGGGTTTTCTAAATCAGGTGAAAATTCTGGACTTTCTGGAACCTCCGCATGAACTATTGCTGGATATAAGACAAAGCTGAAAGCCCCAGCCATTGCGCCCATCAATCGTAAATTGAAAATAGTTACAGGTTTCATGGCTTGATTACCTCCTGTGGGGTGGGAGTAACCGCAAAGTTCATCCTTACCAAACCACCAGGTTCGAGGCGTACCCAACGAGATTGGCTATTGCGTTCACGGAATTTGTCGTTGGGAGCAAGTTTGTAACCAGGAATGCTACTCAGGTCTAGTACTCCCGTGTGGCTTCCGGGTAAAACGTTGGCGAGGGAGAATAAACCATTGGGATCTGTGGTGATGCGGTTACCGTCTTGGAGGAAAATCACAGCGTTGGCAATTCCCGCTTCTCCTGGTTGCTGTTCACCATCAAAGTTTTTGTCATTAAAGACGCGACCAATAATAGTACCGCAGTCAGAAACTATACCTGGACGAATTTTCAGCTGGTGCGTTGCTGGGCCATCCTTAATCCTAAATCTGTTATCAGCCCGTTCAGCATTAACGATCGCACTATTTCGACCACTACCACGCAAAGAATCGGTCGTCAGTTGAGCCGCATAGGCAATGTTAATGACTTTACCAACGGGAACATTAGCGTTAGAACGAAATGTAATAGTATTGCCATTACTCACGGGAGTGACAGTGACTGATGACCCATCAATTTCACCCCGCACCGACTTAGGAATAAAGTTAAAACCTAAAGGTAAAGTATCCGTAATTTCCACATTACTTAAAGCTGCATCAGATAAATTTCGTACCGACAAACGATAGATCACAGTGTCTCCAGGTTCAGCCGTAGCGCGATCGCCTGTTTTGATCAGCTGTGCTTGAGTTGCCTGACACATATTTGTGGTGAACTCAAAAGCTAATAAATCTAGTCCCACAACCTCGGCATTAGGAACTAAAACCACAGTACTTTCTACCCTAGAGTCACCAGTTAAACTGATTGGTTGACCATCTAAAGAAGTCGCAACATAACGCACAATACTGTTATTAATTGCGCCTGTACTATTGAGAATTTCAATTTTAATCCGCCGTTGTCGATAAACAGAATTAGCCGGAGGGTTAACTACAAAAATATAGGTTCTGCCCGGTTCAATTTGACCACGATTAGGGTCGAGAAGAAAATTATAAACACCAGCCGGATTATTAGTAATGAAATAAGGATTACTGTTCTCAGAATTTGGTCTTAAACCACCAGGGATATTGTTATTGGGAATATCAGGAACTTCTGTGGGTGTGAGAGAAACTAACTGCCCTAATTCTGTACCAGTGGGGTCATTGGGATTAGGTTCATAGACGCTAACAGAAAAACCAGTATAGTCTGGTAATAGGGTTCCAGCACAACCTAAAATCCTGCCTAATGGGTCAACCAAAGGACTAGGATTGACATTAGTCTTAATAGTTAATCCTTGATATCGATTATTACTAGCTCTATCTTGATA
This sequence comes from Anabaena sp. CCY 9910, assembly GCF_963920875.1. Lineage (NCBI taxonomy): Bacteria > Bacillati > Cyanobacteriota > Cyanophyceae > Nostocales > Nostocaceae > Anabaena > Anabaena sp. CCY 9910. Next base: position 149,403 of record NZ_CAWUDJ010000003.1, read on the forward strand.
AGTGTATGTAGCTTGGTTTGTGATATTAACGATGGGAGTATTTTGCGCGGTCACTGGTGTCGGGATGGTAGTATGCAATAAGCTTCCGAAAAGAAAAGTGGCAGTTAACCTTTGATACCAGTTACTGCGGAGGTAAATTGATGTTGGTTTACAAGGACGAATCACTGAATTTCTCCCCTCAGAAGCGCCCTGTTATTTATGAATAAAGGCATTTTATGGATACAAATATGAGCCGTCGTCATTGAAATTTGGAACAACGGCTAACTATTAATTAGATGTTTTCTAGTAGAGCTAATTCGTAGTTAAGAATTAGAATTAATTAACGCACCTGGGTTAAATAGGTCGCCTTAACCGTAGTTTTAGCTGCTACTAATGGCAGTTGCAAACGAATATTTGTATAAGCTGTAGCTGGTGCTGGCTTAATTTCAGCTTTACCGCCAGGGAGGATAACTTTAACTGTGGGGTTCTCAACAAAACTGCGACCGCCATCAATGCTGTAAGTAACTTTGGCTTCTGTATTAGAAATATCAACCGATTTCAGCACATATACCATGCCTTTGGGAATTGGTTGATTGAGAGTCAAATTTTTGATTGGGCGATCGCTTTTATTTTCGCCATTTAAGGTATAACGCAGCACATCCCCAGGCTGTACTACAGCTTGACCTTGTAATGCTTGCCAAGCAACCTTCTGTTTCCCCTGTTGATCCTTGCTAATAACCTGTTTTTCCGCCCCTAAGCGCAATTGCAACTGTGGTTGATTTTTAATACTTTGAGCAACTACACTTCCTGGTAAGTGATTGATAAATGGTGCGGTAGCAATCAGCGCAAATGCGCCCACACCAGCGATAAGAACACCCTTCATTACAAATAACCCCGAAAAACTATTAGATATATGATTCCCATGTTTGCGGTCAGGACTTAAGTCCTGACTACAAACTGTGCAGAACTTAGTTAACCTTGCGTCGGAAAGTAAACGTTCTTTGTTGACCTGGTGCTACTTGACCAGTCACACTGTTGACATACCGAGTCACATCAGTGTTGACGGTAGTTCCAGTCTGATCACTACCGGAATTAGTAGCAGGATTACCATTGAAGAATTGGATAGTACCATTGGGGTCTGTAGCTGAACCAATTATGTTGCTGGTATCAATCTGACCATTACTATCATTGTCTAATGCCCAGTTATTAGGCGCAGTCACACCATTTTCATTGATGACTACATTGCTGGCGTTCAGGATGATGTTACCGTTACCAGATTGTGGCTCAGAGATATTGCTGTATTGAATCTGGTACTCAATAATGTTTCCAGGGACAGGACTCTTGTTACTATCACTCAGTTGACCATCAAGCCCAGCTACTGGTTGTCCGTTTTGATCTAAGATTCTGGAGAGTTTCCGCAGTTTCAAGAAACCAGTATATACACGGTTGATTGTGGTGTTGCGGACGGTTTCTGTACCTAAGCCAGGAGTAGCATCATCCACAAAAGCGGTCACAGGAACTGGGAAACCTCTGTCAATATCTGTAGATAATTGAGTGGGGTCAGGTAGATCAATTTCCACACCGTAGTTGATGTTTGTTCCTGGTGCTACGTTGGGAATAGTTATGTATTCGCTGGTGAGATCAATGGGGGATTGATCACCTGCTGTAGCCGGATTGCGATCGCTATCAAAGAGGAACTCAGATCCAGTCCAGACATAGGATCTCGATTCAGAACCATAAGTAATCGTAACTAACGTACCAGTAGGTAAATCAGCATTGTTTCCAGCTGGTGTATTACTTGCCGGTGGGATGGGTACTAAAGAGTAGTCACTAGGAGCGCTACCACTATTTCTGATGGTGTTGGTAAAGGCTACTGGTTGTGGATTTAATGTAGAGTTTGGTTGTGTGCCAAAAGGTACTAAAGAAGATTTGTTAGTAAAGTCGTCGTTAGTTCCACCAGAGGGACCAATGGCATTAGGAGCATTGACTGGACCATTAAGAACGGCTGAAGCTACAGGAACTTCTAGCGTGAAGATGTTAGCTTCACCACCGTCGCCTACACCAGTGTTATCATTATTGCCGTCAACTCCTGTTTCTGGAGCAGCTGGATTATCAACAAAACCATCATCGACATCAGCATCAAGTAACCTATCAGGCACACCATCAGGCGCAACACCAGTATCTGTACCTGGGGGTGGTGTCATGTTGCCCACTTGTCCATCAAAATTGCTGGGGTTTTGGTCTCCAGACTCATCGTATACAGGGAAATTATTGCCAGGAGTTTGACCAAACAATTGAGCAATGTTGGCAACATTCAAAGATGTACCAGCAAAGTTGGATTCGACTCTTAAATTAATAATAAAATTATTAACGGTTTGATTGGGTGCAACAGATGTAACTGTAGCAGTGTTGTTGATAAAACCAACACGGGTAACTGTACTCAAGTTTGCTGGTGCTGTTGTCGTCCACGCCGCAGCATTAGCATCTGTTGTAATTAGTGATGTCGTATATACGGCTGTCCATCCGTTGGGAGCGCTTACTGATGCCAAATCTGTGCCGGTAGGAATGGCATCGGAAACTAAGATGTGCGGAACATTAGGTATTCCATCAAGATTAATACCTCTACCTTCCAAGGCGGCTGGAGTGATACCCTGTCCTGTTGGGTCATTGCCTTCAACTCGCAGACTCAAACCATAAGTAAGTGTGTCATCTGTGATTGAGTTAGTTGTTCCTGCATTGTTGTAAGCAGTACGTGTCTTGAGAATTGTGGCTAAAGAGTAGGTTTTAACGCCTCCACCTACTTGAACATCAATAGATGTATCACTAGCTTCCCTAGTGCCGTTAACAGGAGCGCCATCAACTTCTGGATTATTAGGATTAGGCTCAGGAACGTTAGGGAAAGGGTTATCTACGGTATAAACGTCACCACCATCAGGACTACGCAAAACGTTTTGAGCATTAGCAGGGGTATTACCTAACTTAACCGTAATAACGTCACCGCTTTGAGCGCCTGGCTGTACAGTCACGGGGACTCTAACTAATACCTGACCGCCGACAGCAATGTTGGGAACAATGGCCTCAGAACCAGTGATGTTAACCCAGGTCGCACCGTTGTCGATACTATATTGCAGATTGTTGAGTGTACCGTTGTTAGGTAATGTCCCGGAAACTGTGGCAGGCCCTGTTGTTGTTGCCAAGTTGGGTATACGGAACCGGGTGGGGTCGTTACCAACGTTGGTGATGGTGTAATTGAAGATTAAAAGATCATTTTCTTCAATCGTACCGCCGTTGTTGTCTACTAAACCTGTGTAGTCTACTGTAATACCTGCCACTTCTGCCACTGTTACAGTGACAGTGTTGGAAGTTGTATTCAGGGGTACATTGGGATTGTTGGGGTCTTCGTAAGTAGCAGTCGCTTCGTTTCTGATAGATGTACCCGCCTTAGTCCCTTCTGCTAGTACAGGCGTAGTAAATGGGAAAATGCCGCTTGCTAAAAATGCCGTGGCGACTAAAGCACGGTAAATTTTTGACTTTCCAGTCTTGTGAGCCTTTTGGTGGAAATTCATTTGATTTGGTTATTTGGTTGAGTGCTGCCTGATAAATTTCGAGAACAAGTGAATCTAAGATATGCCTGAGATAGGGAAACTATCGGTGTAATTTGTATCGCCGTCACCTGGCAATATGAACTAATCTCAAAGTAATAAAGATTACCCAAATCTTTCTAGTCTAGTTCCTATAAGAAAGTGTGTTTACAGATGTAAACGGAAGTCTTATGTAGGGCGTTAACTGTAACTAGTTCTACTTAAATTTAGTTCTAGTGGCTGAATTAGAGTTGAATGATGGCCGCAGAGCGATCGCTCAATAGTAAAAACTTAAGACAATCGCCTCAGATTTTAAAACAGTTAAACTACTGGGATTAAACAATACAAGTTCCCAAAAGCCAGTTTTTTACTTAAGTAATTACGGAAAAATATCTCTGTATTTATAACCAATCAAATGGTCTTAAATTAGTAATATTTTTAACTCAAAAATACAATAACGGCTTTTTCCGGAACATAGACCCTTAGCAAATACCCGACAATTTTTATCGGGTATGTTTGACTAGTGTTTTTACCCGTGTTACTATCAACGGCAGTTGACGGACAAACAGGGAAAGCTAGTTATATGACGCAGGCAACATCTACACCCACCCAAACAAGCAATGCCACTCTTTCAGCTTTGAAGTGTAAGGAATGTGGCGCAGAATATGAACTGAAGGCTACTCATGTGTGTGAGTATTGCTTTGGGCCGTTGGAAGTGAAGTATGACTACAATGCCTTGCGTCTCTCTGTGACCCGTGAAAAAATCCAAGCTGGGCCAAACTCAATTTGGCGTTATCGCTCCTTTCTGCCCGTCACAACTGACAATGTAATTGATGTGGGAACAGGCATGACTCCCCTGGTACGTTCCCATCGTCTTGCCCGTCGCCTGGGTCTAAACAAGCTTTACATCAAAAATGATGCGGTGAATATGCCCACCCTCAGCTTTAAGGATCGGGTGGTGTCCGTCGCCCTGTCTCGTGCTAGAGAGTTGGGATTCACTACAGTTTCTTGCGCTAGCACGGGTAACTTAGCAAATTCTACAGCTGCGATCGCCGCCCATGCCGGTTTAGATTGCTGCGTGTTCATCCCCGCAGACTTAGAAGCAGGGAAAATTCTGGGTAGCTTGATCTACAGTCCTACCCTCATGGCAGTGAAAGGTAACTACGACCAAGTAAATCGCCTCTGCTCGGAAGTGGCTAATACACATGGTTGGGGTTTTGTCAATATCAACTTGCGCCCATACTATTCCGAAGGTTCCAAAACTTTGGGCTTTGAAGTAGCTGAACAACTAGGTTGGGAACTACCTGATCATGTTGTTGCGCCTTTGGCTTCTGGTTCATTGTTCACCAAAATCTATAAAGGCTTCCAAGAGTTTGTAGAAGTTGGTTTAGTGGAAGGTAAGAAAGTCCGCTTTAGTGGCGCACAGGCAGAAGGTTGTTCACCCATTGCTCAAGCCTTTAAAGAAGACAGAGACTTTATTAAACCCGTGAAACCGAATACAATTGCCAAATCAATTGCGATCGGTAATCCAGCAGATGGCGTTTATGCTGTTGATATCGCTAAGAAAACTGGCGGTAATATTGAATCAGTAAATGATGCAGAAATTATCGAAGGCATCAAATTACTGGCAGAAACCGAAGGCATATTTACAGAAACAGCCGGTGGTACAACCGTTGCTGTGCTGAAAAAATTGGTAGAAGCTGGCAAAATTGATCCAGATGAAACTACCGTGGTTTACATTACTGGCAATGGTTTGAAAACCCAAGAAGCTGTACAAGGCTATGTTGGCGAACCTTTGACAATTGATGCCAAGCTCGATAGTTTTGAGCGTGCTTTAGAGCGTTCACGTACCCTCGACCGCTTAGAATGGCAACAAGTCCTCGTTTAGTAATTAGTCAGTGGTCATTAGCAACTAACAACTGACCACTGTCAACTATCAACTGACCAATCATTTATTAACTATGGCTGTAAAAGTTTTAGTCCCCACCGCTCTGCAAAATTTCACAAATAATCAAGCTGCTTTAGAATCTAGTGGTAGCAGTATTGCAGAACTCCTAGATTCTTTAGAAAAAAGCTTTCCCGGTATTAAAGCGCGGTTGTGCGATGACAATGGACAGCCACGGCGTTTTTTGAATTTATACGTCAACAGCGAAGATATCCGCTTTTTAGATGGGACAGCTACACCGTTGAAAGATGGTGATGAAGTCAGTATCGTACCTGCTGTAGCGGGTGGTTGAGGTTTATCCATACTTTTTCCCCTAATTTTGGGGGAGAAAGTTATATATTATTAATATTCAACTTGAGTAAGTTGTTGTAACCAGTAACTATTGTCATCAATGGTGACGATAATTCTGTCGTAAGATTCATTCTGTAGATCAATATTTAAATAGCTATCATCTCGATCTACATACCAGAACTCTTTACCTCGTTCAGTATAATAAGTACCTGCTTTGATTATCCCAGGAATAAAGCTACCTGGTGCGCGTAGTTCTTTCCAACTACTTTGAGGTTTAGCGATTGTCACTTGCTTGATATGCGCTAAGGGTATGAGCCAAAGTTTTTGGAACCGAACAGCCAGTAATTGCTCTTGCCATGTAAATTCTAGTCGTAATTTGTCCTCAACTATATTCAACAGCATTTCCACCCCTTCCTGACTATTTTTACTTCTATTGTTATCCCAAGACCTTTGCTTGTGGATATATTCAATGAAATTATTCCCGAATTTTGACTGAATATAAACTGATTAGCCAAACTTGGTAGTTGTAGTAGATAAATAAATTGAAAAATGATTAATAGCAACTTAGAACAGTTTGCCAGTGACAATTACGCGGGTATTTGTCCAGAAGCAATGGACTACATGATTAAAGCTAATCAAGGTAGTGCGCCAGCTTACGGAAATGATGAATGGACGCAAAAAGCCGCAGACTATTTTCGAGAACTTTTTGAAATTGATTGCGAGGTATTTTTTACTTTTAACGGTACAGCCGCAAATTCATTATCTTTGGCTGCACTTTGTCAGTCATATCACAGCGTAATTTGTCATGAGACAGCACATATAGAAACAGATGAATGTGGCGCACCAGAGTTTGCTTCTAATGGTTCTAAGCTGTTACTTGCTAAAGGCGAAAATGGTAAGTTAACACCACAGGAGATACAGTCTGTAATCACGAAACGGGCTGATATTCATTATCCTAAACCAAAAGTTATTAGTATTACTCAAGCTACAGAATTAGGAACTTTGTATTCTATAGAAGAACTTTTAGCTATTAAAGAAGTTGCCCACAAGTATCAATTAAAAATTCACATGGACGGCGCGCGCTTTGCCAATGCAGTTGCAGCTATGAATAAAAGTCCAGCAGAGATGAGTTGGAAAAATGGCGTAGATGTATTGTGTTTCTGTGGGACAAAAAATGGTATGGCATTGGGGGAAGCAATTATATTTTTTAATCGAGCCTTAGCAGAAGACTTTGATTATCGTTGCAAACAAGCAGGACAATTAGCATCAAAAATGCGGTTTATTTCTGCGCCGTGGTTAGGTTTGTTAGAAACTGGCGCGTGGTTAAAAAATGCTCGATACGCGAATCAATGTGCGGCTTATTTAGAGAATGAATTGTTAAAGATAGAAGGTGTGGAAATTATGTTTCCCCGTGAAGCTAATGCAGTTTTTGTCAAACTACCAGAGCAAGTTATTAATGACTTAAAAGCAAAAAATTGGCTATTTTATACTTTCATAGGGGTGGGTGGTGTCCGCTTTATGTGTTCTTGGAATACCACCAAAGGCAGAATTGATCAATTGATTGGAGATATTAAAACAGGATTGGGCTAAATTGTGGCGACTAGTAGCAGTTAATTTATAAATAAAAATAAGTAATACAAATACATAAGATTTTTCGACTACTGTGTATTGATTATTCTCTATTGATCTCATGACTAAATAACTAATAACTATTGACTGGCTATCCTATGTCAAAATGAAGGTAATTTATTACCTAAAGGTAAGCGATCGCTCGACAAGCTAGACAAAGGATAACCTGAGCAATGGCAGATCCAACCAATCAAAATCAACCGGGAGACGCAGTTCCCAGCACTGTTGACCAAAAAGCCCCCACTGTCGCTGAAGAAAACGCCCCCAGCACTAGCGAACCAGTAGCGACAAACCTTCCTACTGCCAACACGCCAGATCCCCAAGCAGCGAACCCGAAGACTAACCCCAATGCTGCTAAACCAACTGCTGCACCTCCTAAGGAAGAAAAACCAGCCGCAGCCGCTAAAGCTGCGAAGAAAGAGAAAGCCCCATCTGTGGAAGACAAGCCATTCGTAGAGTTCATGGAGCAAGACTACTTGCCGGCTTTGCAAAAGGCGATTACTGCGGAAGGAGTGAAAGATTTACAGCTTTCTTTCGCCAAGCAAAAGCTACCCATTGCTGGTTTGTCATCGGCGGAAGAATACTGGCAAGTAATTGGTAGTTGGCAAAACGGTCAACGCCAATTTAATGTGTATTTCCCTGATGAAGATATTCAGGGCAAAAAAGGTTTTTCTTGCAATGAAGGCAGAAGACCAAGCACCCTAGAGTCATTTTTAATCGATGAGCGCAAAATTACACTGGATATGTTGGTATCTCGTCTGGTGTATCGCTTAAACGGTCAGAAGTGGTTGGGGAGAAACTAGGTTTTTTTAGATTACCGACTTCTTCAAGAAGTCGGTAATCTGAGTCCTAGTTAAGTTCATAAAAGTGATAGGTGACGGCTCCAGTAATGGGGTCGTTGTCTATTTTGACGTAACCTGATTTCAGCATTTCCTTGAGCGTGGCTTCTACTTCTGTAAAGCTGGCTCCTGTGGCTTTGACTCCTTGAGTCACAGTTAAACTACCGCCTTTGGTTTCTGCGGCTTCAATGAGTTTGACTATCAGTTGGTCTTTGGTTAAACGCTGGGTTTGGGATGTAGTGATTGGCTGATTTAGAGGTACACCTAAGGGAGACACACCAGCTTTTAGTCTCAGTTGCTGTTCATATTCGTCAACCATACCAGGCATGAGAAACAAATCCACAAACTGCCCGATGCCAAATACTCCCCCTGTGCATAGCCACAACAAACCAGTGCCAATTTTGCCGTTGTAGAGCCGATGTAGTCCTCCTAAACCAAGAAACCAGGCCGCACTCAAAATGTAAGAGACAAGCACACGGTCTTTCTGCTGATGATTAACAGTCATGTTGTGGTTAACCCCTTGGATTTACGCTTGTTTTCTGGGATAGTGTCTCGTTGCTGTTTTGTTTGAGAGCTGCATATCAGCTACGCCGGGAAAAATGCGATCGCCTGATGCACAGAAATATTTGATAATTCTACTAACTCAATTGTAGTTAAGTACCCCCACTCGCCTTTGTTCCCTGCTCTGGCAAAGACGCTACGCCAATGCTGAGAGTGAGGATTTGCCCGATACGTTAACCACCAAATTCCCCCCATCGATTCCGCAAATGTTGAACTATTGTTGCAACTCTTAACGTTTTGCCTACCAGTTTACCTCTGCACCTTGGTAGACTGAATTTTATACAAACTAATTATTGTCGGCTGTTGCGCTTTGTGAGAGCCTAAACTTGGTTCTTCGGGTGTACTCAAGATAATCAAGACAAAAGAGCAATTAGGACATGGTAGATTCCCTAAAAAAACCAGGCTTTGAAGAAATCCGTCCGGGCGTTAAAGTCCCGGCAAAAGAAACTCTATTAACACCCCGGTTTTACACCACTGATTTTGATGAGATGGCACGGATGGACATCTCCGTCAATGAAGACGAGTTACTAGCCATTCTGGAAGAATTCCGGACTGACTATAACCGCCATCACTTTGTTCGGGATGCCGAGTTTGAAAAATCCTGGGATCACATTGACGGGGATACTCGCCGCTTGTTCGTAGAATTTCTCGAACGGTCTTGTACAGCAGAATTCTCCGGCTTTTTGCTTTACAAAGAACTCGGTCGCCGTTTGAAAGATAAAAGCCCAGTTTTGGCAGAGTGCTTTAACCTCATGTCACGGGACGAAGCGCGTCATGCAGGCTTTTTGAACAAAGCGATGTCAGACTTTAACCTGTCTCTTGACTTAGGGTTTTTAACTAAGAGCCGTAACTATACCTTCTTTAAGCCAAAATTCATTTTCTACGCTACCTACCTTTCAGAAAAGATTGGTTACTGGCGCTATATCACCATTTATCGCCACTTGGAAGCACATCCAGAAGACAGAATTTATCCAATTTTCCGGTTCTTTGAGAACTGGTGTCAGGATGAAAACCGTCACGGAGATTTCTTTGATGCCATCATGAAATCTCAGCCACAAATGTTGAACGACTGGAAGGCGAAACTGTGGAGTCGTTTCTTCCTGTTGTCGGTGTTTGCGACGATGTATCTCAATGATATTCAACGTAAAGACTTCTACGCTTCCATCGGTTTAGATGCACGAGATTATGACATCTACGTGATTAAGAAAACCAATGAAACCGCAGGTAGAGTATTTCCAGTAATTCTGGATGTGGATAGCCCAGAATTTTACGAACGCTTAGATATATGTGTTGAGAATAGCGAAAAATTGAGTGCGATCGCTAGCTCTAATACTCCCAAGTTCCTGCAATTCTTCCAGAAATTACCAGTATTAGCATCTACTGGCTGGCAATTATTACGCCTGTACTTGATGAAACCAATTGATGCTGTTTCTGCCCAAGGCGCAGCGCGTTAAGTTGTAACATTTTTTCAATGCTCAGTGGTTCTGTTTTACACAGAGCCACTTTTTTTATGTCAAAAATCTACTAGAAGACGCGATAAATCGTAGAAGACGCGATTCATCGCGTCTCTACAAATGGTTTATCGTACATAAAAGGGTTTAAGCCCCCTGCGTCTATACCTAGTATCATTTTCAGTCGGGGATTTAAACCCTGACTGAAAATGTCTTTAATTTTGAATTTTGAATTTTGAATTTTGAATTGTTAAACGTAAATCCTCATCTCCCCAATATCACCCTCAAGGGTACTGTCAGTATATGGGGATCAGCCGTTAGGTTAGTTATGTAGTTTCCCAGTAAACAATTGTATGACAGACCTAATAGACCCATCTCAAATTATTGTTAGACCAAGACCAACTTTACTTTCAACTTTTGAACTGTTGGTGAAACCAATTGCTCCTGTTGGTTCTGGCCCTAGTGTTGTAGCACGTACGGTTATCCAAGGTTACTTTTTAACCATTGCCAACACCAGTAACTCAGATATCAAAGTACGGTTACAATTTACTGCCACAACCCCAGAATTAGATTTAACTAATACTGTTACTATCACCGATGTTCAAGGTGTTAACGACTTTTCTGACCTCACCCCCATTGTTGGTGACCCCAAAAGATTTATCTTTAATTTAGGTATTGGTGCTAACGACACAGCTTTATTTACCCTGTTGCCTGATGTCAGCAAACCAGAGGTAATCAAAGCTAACTCTTTGGAAGTGCGGGGATATGTAGAAATCGCTTTAACATCTCCATCTGGTTCTGTGAGGTTGCTGCTGACACCAGAACACCGTGGTACATTTGTACCGCAGAACTTTGATGCTGTTCGCGCTCCTGATTTTGACCAACTAGTGTATGCTTTGCCTACATCCACCGGACAAAGTGAGTTTACGCTGACAGGCCCAGCCAAACCCAACAAGGAACTCAAGTTAGAAATTAAAGAGATTGAGAAACTAGTTGAGAACAAACTGGCAGAAACATTACCAGTAACACCCCAGGCACAAATACCCAATGACCTACAGCGAGTTATCGGTCTGATGGCTCAACGTCTGGATGAGTTAGAACAACGTACTGTCAGTAACGGCAATGGACGCGCTTTTATCCAAGCAGAGGAACGCCCTAGCGTTGGTCACCACGTAATTAATCAATAGGGGCAGTATTCATGATAGTGATTGTCGCCAGTCGCCACGATAAAGCCGCCGAGGCACTGGCTCTTCGTTGGATGGCTGATGATGCCCAACTGTTAACAGTTGAAGATTTGTCGGTAGCGGGATGGCGACATTACTTAGATTCTCCCCTTGATTCTACAGCTGTAATTGGTGGGCAGGCGATCGCAGTTGCCAAAATTACTGGCGTTCTCACCCGCCTACCTTACCTTCCTGAACAGGAATTACGGCACATTGCCCCAGAAGACCGCGCCTATGTGGCAGCAGAAATGAATGCTTTCCTCGTTTCCTGGTTATCTGGGTTACAATGTCCCGTTTTAAATCGACCAACGCCTACATATTTACTGGGGCCTAATTGGCGACCACAGCAATGGGTGTATGCAGCCTCTCAAATTGGTATACCCGTGGGTGCAGTCAGACGACGAGTAGCATTATCTACACCTATCCAGGCTCAGGTTTTAGAAAAACCACCTGTAACTGTCACCGTTGTAGGTCATCGTTGTCTTGGCCAGGTAGATGATAACCTGGCGACTCATGCCAAACGCCTTGCTGGTGCGGCAAAGGTTGACTTGTTAACAGTGCAGTTTAGCAGCAGTGAAGCTAACGCAGAGTTTTTAAATGCTGAGTTGTGGGCTGATATTTCTCACCCAGAAATATGTGATGCCATTTTAGAACATTTGAGTGGAGGGGATGGCAAATGTTGATTTTGTTATGGGGACTTCCTGAGGATTCACCTTTAGCCGCCGTTTACTCAGAATTGATAGGTCTAGGTATTCCCACCATACTGTTGAACCAACGAGATATTTTAGCAACAGAAATTGAATTATTTGTGGGGGAATCAGTGCAAGGTGTCCTTCGGACTCCACAGCAAACAATTGACCTGAGTGCAGTCACGGCTGCTTACATTCGCCCCTACGACTCCCGTCGCCTACCCCAAATAGAACAAGCTGGTATAAATAGTTTAGCTTGGCAGCAGGCGATCGCGATCGATGATACTTTGTTATGTTGGTCGGAAATTACCCCAGCCTTGGTAATTAACCGTCCCGCCGCGATGGCTCCTAATGGTTCCAAACCTTACCAACTAGAGCAGATTCGTCAGCTAGGCTTCCAGATTCCGGCAACCTTAGTGACCACAGACCCCAACGCTGTGCAAGCTTTTTGGCAACAACATGGCAATATTATTTACAAGTCCATCAGTGGTATTCGCAGCAAAGTCTCCCGCCTCAACCCAGAACATCTAGAACGCCTTGCCAATGTATCCTGGTGTCCGACTCAGTTTCAGCAGTATATTCCTGGTAGAGATTATCGAGTTCATGTAGTAGGTACAGAGGTTTTTGCTAGTGAAGTGATTTCCTCAGCCGATGATTATCGTTATGTAGCCCAAAATGAAGAGTCTACAGTTATCCGAGCTTGTGAAATTCCCCAAGAGGTAGAAGCGAAATGTCTGGTCTTAGCTCAAGCCATCAACTTACCCCTCTGCGGTATAGATTTACGCCAAACACCAGAAGGTGAATGGTACTGCTTTGAAGTTAATCCTTCCCCTGGGTTTACCTACTATGAATATGCTACCAGTCAAACGATTAGTAGAGCGATCGCTCATTTACTCGCAGCAGGCAAAATAGATACGGAAATCACTGAAAAGCACGGGAGCAAATTACCAAAAATCACCGTCAGCAATACTTAAAAACCATCCAGATGTCATACCAATGCTGAAAGGTTTGAGAAGCCAACTACCACTGCTGTTAACATTCTGCTTATTCACAAGCCTGCTACCTGCTTCTGGCTCAGTTTTATGTTCTGCTGTTGCCTATGAGAGATATGAAACAGCAGGTAGTAAAGGTACTGATGGGCGGGAGGGTAGAAATGGCCGTGATGGAGACAATCAAACTATCTTTGTTGATGGTTCACCAGTAAATATTGACCTATCTGGTAAAGACGGTGAAGACGGTGAAGATGGCGAACGAGGCGACAGACCTGATTGTGGGAAGCAACCCAACAACCCCAGCTATGACATTCATGCACGTAATGGTGGCCCAGGTGGGAATGGTGGCGCAGGTGGAAATGGCGGTAACGGTGGTTTGCTGACCGTTTACTACGCAAATTTGGCAGACTTGCGAAAAATTTTCGTGCGTGCAACTCCTGGAGATGGTGGGCGAGGTGGTCGGGGTGGTAATGGTACAGCCGGTTGTAATTGTCGGCGACGCAATTGGGAGATAGAAACCTGTAAAGGTACTCCGGGTACTGCTGATTATAAATGTACAAAGAAACGCTACAGGTGTTACGACGGCCAAGATGGGCGTGATGGTAGTGACGGAAAGAACGGTGAAAGAGGGCGTTTAGGAATTCTCAGTATTGTTAATAGCAAGGAACCCTTAGTTGCTGACAATCCCACCTTGACAGTAAATTTGGCGGAAATTCCAGGGAAAAAGTTAAACCTATCGAAAAATAAATGGAATCTGCGACCAGGCGCAACTTCTTTACTTGCACCTGGTTCTGTTATTGGTGATGAGTACCGAGAATTTGCCCAGCGTTTAGAACAAACTGTGCAGATAGTCTGGCAAGAGAAACAACCCATCAGCAGTTTTGCTAATCAAAGCCTGACTGTAAGTTTAAATGACGATAAACAAGTAGAAGTCAATTTTCCGGAAGATTTGTGGTTAGCTGGTAGCACCAGTAGCCAGGCTAACTTGACAACATTTACTGTCAACCATGCTATTCCCAAACAAGATGTGACCCGGTTAGCTGTGGCAGAATTTGCCGATGCAGGAGAAAAGCTGAACTTAAAAATAGTTGATTTAGCCGGGAAATCTGATGCGCTGCAAACTCAGTTTCGCGTCAAATTCAGGACAAAAGATAACTCCGGTGGCTTTTCTGACTACAAAACTGTATATGAAGGTGATATCCCCAAAGAACTTGTCACCCGTGACTATAACCGCTTTACCCTGGCTTTAGGTAAATTAAAAATTCCCTCTGATGCCCTAACTCCTGGTGTGAACGTTGATATTGAAATATTAGCTACCCGTTCTTTGGCTGGACGTTCTGCCAAGCAGACGATTAATTGGCAAGGGGCAATTCGTCGAGAAAGATAGAGCGGAAAGGGATACTCTTGAGGAATAGGAAAAGGTGCAGGGGGCAGGGAGATGGGGAGAAGTTTCCCCCTGCCTCTTCCGGTCACAAGTCACGACGAAGAGGGAAAGAGGTTTTTTCTCTCATTCGTAGTGTGAGCAAATCATATTAGATACTTAATTAATTGGGTAATTTCCCTGAACTTCATACTTTCTTTACAGAAATCACCAAAAAACTGGCTTTTCTTCACCTGAAAAACAAAGTAGCTGCTTATTAGAGGGATTACACTGAGTCTGGATAAAATTTAACCAAACCACGTTGATAAATTCTATGTACAAATAATATTACCTAAGTTGTGAGATTCTGATTCTTCTTTGCGCTAGCTTGATTAGCTGAGGAGATAAACCAGAGATTCATCTGACTGATGTTGATGGGAAAGTCACTGGCTTTTGAAAATGATCCGGATAAGAATTTCATAATCCATAAACAGGATACTATGAAGAGTTTATATTTGTATACTGATTTTTATATTAAGGATGGTAGACTTACTGAGGTGCAACTCTTTTAGATAAATTGATTGTGGTGTTCCATTACATAGGAAATAATTCTTATCACTACGTAAGTGTGAAGGATTGATCAGTACTGAAATTTCGTAATCTACTCATGCTCAAATACTGAGAAAATATTATGAGAGACCACTTGCATAATGAAAAAGGCAAGTTTTACTGGAAAATCCTCCTGAAATTGATGATATATGGTACTTGTTCAACAGTACTATTCACGGCTAGTATCGTAATTGTTAAATCCCTGTTTTTCTACTTTAATTCTATTACCAAGTCTAGTTATCCTACTTCAGTTCCTTGGATAAACAGCCAGTATGAATGTGAGTATACAGGCAGGACTTGGAATGACAATCAGTGTTGGGATAAAGAACAAAGTCCTTGGTTTTGAATACCTTGCTTCTATAGTTAACTCGATTGTCGCCAATGTATTGGTATTTCCACATTATCAGGTAAGCGAGTCGTGCGATCGCCTATGGCAATACTAACTTGTTGAGGTTTTAAATTTTTGACTCCTGTGAGAATTGCTCCGGCTAATTTAACATCACAAAAGTTAGTATCGGATAGGTTAGCCCCTACGAGATTGCACTGAGAAAGATTGGCTTGATAGAGGCTGGCTCTTTGTAAATTTGCTCCCATCAAATTGGCTTTACACAAATCTGCTTCCGTCAAACTGGCCTCAGTGAAGTCAGCAAATAACATCTCTGTTTGTTGTAACTTAGCTGCATTTAAATTCGCTTCAGCAAGATTAGCACCGTTGAGATTTGCACCCTGTAAATTTGCGCCAATGAGACCACAAAGATATAAGTTAGCCTTACCAAGTTTGGCTCCTTGTAGGTTAGCTAAGAACAGCTTTGCACCGGAAAGATTAGCCAATTTCAATATTGCGTGTTGCAAATTGACTTTATAAAGATTAGCACCTGGCAAGTTGGCTGCACGCAGACTTGCACCCATAAGATTAGCACCGCGTAAATTTGCACCACCAAGTTCCGCACGATTCAAATTTGCGCCTTGTATGTTTGCGCCTTGCAAATTTGCTTTCAAAAAATTAGCCTCAAACAGAATAGAACCAGCCAGTTCTGCACCCTCAAGATTTGCTCCACTGAAATCACAACCCCGCAAATCTGCTCCGCGAAAATCACAACCCCGCAAGTCCGCTCGTTGTAAATTTGCTCCCAATAGTTCTACTCGCCTGAGATTAATATTACGCAAATCAAGTCGTTTATCTCCCTCCTCTTGTAAGTAATTACGTCTACCCACAACCGTCAGAGCCACTTGAATATCCCTACGGATTTTTGGTGATTCTTCATGAACATTCAAGCGCAACTGTGTTGTTCGGCGCTCGCCTTGCTTATACCGACCCAGGGGTGTTGGCTGTGATTCATCTTCCTTTTGCTCTTGTTCTTCTCGAACAGAAGCATTCTCTCGAATAAATGCTGTCAGAATTTCGATAACTGTCCAGTGTTCTTGGGGAAAATCTTGGGCGACTTTTTCTAACACATAAATTGCCCCTGTGCGGGTTTCAATTTTGTCATGTCCAAGCTGGGTAACAGCAGTCATCAGACGTTCTGAAATTAATCTATCTTCAGATAGTTTGGCATTTTGAATGCTGATTTCTAAATTTTTTTCGGCAGCCAAAGCACTTTTAATAATGACATCTACGCGCTTGGCTGCATAGTAAGCATTAATCATTACACCCAAGCCCAAAAAAATGATGGCAGTAATTGTTAGTGCTTGATTTCTAGATTGTAATTTTTGCTGTATGGTCAACCCTTGAGGATTGGAAGATGCAAATAAAATCACAGCTATAGTAACGGCAAATATCACGGTTATGCCAATCAACCAACGCCATAATTTGTCTGTCTTATTAGCAGGCATAATCGTATCATTCCTTACCACACACAATTAATACTCATGTGTTTTTCAGAAAATAATACACCATTTAAATCTAAATTTAAATATGGTACTGAGTGCATTAATTGATGCGTTGATAAGTAGAGGAATGGGTAATTTAATAATTATTTAAGAATTTAGAAGTCAGAATCCCGTTGAGAATGAGAAAGTAAAGAATTTACATCTGATTCATTCTGATATATTGATTCTGGATGGAGAATGTTTACAGGATTATTATCTATTAGAAGTGTCGGCCGTAGTAAATTTTGCTTCTCGTAGATTTGCCCCGTTAAATATTGCCTCATGTAAAATTACTTCCTGTAAATTAGCTAAATATAAATTTGCTCCTGCCAAATTTGCCCCCGTGAGATTTGCACCGACTAGGTTTGCAGCACTAAGGATGGAGCCAGATAAATTTGCCCCAGCTAAGTTAGCACCAGAAAGGTTGGCGGCGGTCAAAATTGCCCCACAGAGATTGGCTTGTAATAAATTTGCACCAGCGAGATTAACACGATAGAGATTCGCGTTTTCTAGATTGGCTTTGCTGAGATTCGCTCCCGCTATATCGATATGGCTCAAATCTAATTGTTGATTTTCTGGGTCTTGCGTTGTATCCCTATGAGCAATCACAGTCAAAGCAGCTTGAATTTCTGCATCAATTGATGATGTTAGCTGTGCGGACGAGATATTATTAGCACAATTGTGGATAAAATTGCTGAGAACTTCCATGATTAGCCAGTGCTGTTTTGGATAATCATGGGCTATTTGCTTTAGCTCATAAATGGCTTTGAGCCTGGTTTCTATTGTTTGATTGTGGTGCAAGTCTCTTATAGCTTCTTGTAAGCGTTGGGTGATGCTATTTCGCTCACCACAGGCGATCTTTTTTTGACCAGAAAAAACTATCCTATCAATGAGATTCTCTATTAAATTGTTGTGTTGTATCTTTCCTGCAACTGTACGATAAACATTAAAAATCATGGTTAACATAATTAAAGATAATATTTAATATCCATCATGAACGGCGGACACCAGGACAGATGAAAAAACCCGTCTTTATTTCCCTAAGTTCCCTGCGGGAAGATGAACCGTAGCTTGCTTCGCCGCCTGCCCAGCTTTACGGCCAACTAACCCTGCCTTTTTTCAGTTAGAAACTACCTGCTATTTTGCATATATTTTTTGATTTTTAATATTCGTAAATATAATTATAATTATCGAGAATACAGAACAAATGTTACTTCTTCTGGCAGAAGATATTAATTACAAAAGCATCTGTTACTATAAATTAAATATGTACTAATATGTTTTTTTACTTTAACAAATGCTGCAAAATTTACAGCCACTTACGCATAATTTAGTACTAATTGGTGGAGGTCATACTCATGCTATTGTACTCAGAATGTTTGGCATGAAACCTCTATCTGGAGTACGTTTAACTTTAATTACTCCGTCCGTTGAAACACCATACTCTGGAATGTTACCAGGACATATTAGCGGTGTTTACAACCATGATGAATGCCATATTAACTTGCAAAGATTAGCTAACTTTGCTCAAGCGCAATTGTATATTGATACAGCAGTTGACCTGGATTTGAAAAACTACAAGGTGATTTGTGCTAGTCATCAGGCAGTAGATTTCGACTTGCTGTCTATCGATATTGGCAGCACTCCAGCCACAGTGTCTGTATCCGGTGCAGCAGAATATGCAGTTCCGGCTAAACCAGTGTCGCAATTACTAGAACATTGGCATCAGACACTGGATAGCGTAGTTCAAAAACCGCAAATCAACAGGAGTATTGCGATCGCCGGCGGTGGTGCAGGTGGTGTAGAATTGGCACTATCAATGCAGGCGCATCTGCACCGCATCTTCAAACAAGCCCAACAACCCCTAAGTAATCTGGAAATTCATTTATTTCATCGCCAAGCCGAACTGATGTCCCATCATCACCCATCAGTGCAACGTCAAGTCAAACAAGTTCTCATGGCACGGGGTGTTAAGCTTCACTTGAAGGAAACAGTTTCTCATATTGCACCCTCTACCGACACCCAAGACGAAGAACTATTAGAAGTTCAATGTGAATCTGGCATCAAAGTAAACTGCCATCAAATTTTTTGGGTAACCCAAGCCTCAGCACCCCAATGGTTAAAAGCCACAGGATTAGCCACCGATGAGAGGGGCTTTATTTTAGTTGAGGACACATTACAATCGCCCACACACCCACAGGTATTTGCAGCTGGTGACATCGCCACAATGATTCATCATCCCCGGCCAAAAGCGGGGGTATTTGCCGTACGCCAAGGTAAACCCTTATTCGACAACCTCAGGCGGAAATTAAGGGGACAACCGCTCAAACCCTACAAACCACAGCAACAATATTTAAGTTTAATTGGTACAGGTGACAAACGAGCGATCGCTACCAAAGGTTGTATCACTTTACCACCCCATCAATTATGCTGGCAATGGAAGGACTGGCTTGACCGTCGCTTTATGCAGCAATTCCCATGAAAGAATTTCAGAACTTACGCACCAAGGTTATCTATTGAGACAGGGTTTAAAATGGCTGATATGAGAGCCAAAATTGAAAATCAAGTTCTATTTCTGCATCATGAAGACTTACCAGAGTTTAAAAAAGGTGGTTCTGTAGTTAGAAACTCCTATTTTTGGGCGCTACGTTCAATTGCTGGTAGAGCCTCCCGTTATCGGGACTGGGAATATGAGCCAGAAGTGTGGCTAGCACTGGCGCGAATGCTGTTGTCTTTCTCCGAGTCGGGATATTTGGGTTATCGAGAAACTATATTAGAGTTTCCTTTATCACAAGGGGAAATTCCTGATTTATTACGAGATGTCGCTACCTGGGAATAAGGAGAACAGTGTAAATATAGAGGTTTGCAGTTGAGTCTAATATAGACCCAACCCCCAACCTCTTCCTTACACAGCTTTAAAGCCTCTCGCCTTGTAGAAGATAAGTTTGGAGAGAGGTTAAATACTAGAACTTAAACCCAAGCGAAAAGTAAACCCAGGACTATAAATCCGATTCACTCGCTCATATTGTTCACCTAGTAAATTTTCTAAGTAAACTGTTAGTCCTAAAGTACGAGTTAAGGGGATGCGACCACTCAAATCTAAATTGACAAAGGATGAGACGAAATCTGTAGTTGTCTCACCTGGTCGGTTGAAAAAAGCTCTACGCGCGCCACTATTGTAGGTAACATACAAATTAGCCTGCCAACCTGAGTTTTGATAACCTACACCAGTTTGCAATACAGAATAGGGAATCATCCCCAACTGTAAACCTCTTTCTGAACCTGTCTTAATTTGGGCATCTGTATAAGTGTAGTTGAGAAAAGTTGACCAGTTATTAGCAACTTTCAATTGCAGTGCGGCTTCTAAACCATTGGTATCTACTAAGCCAATATTTGCCCATCTTCCAGCCACAATTCCTAAGCGATTATTCAGACTGCTGCCAAAATAGGTAAACTGTCCTGTTAAATTATCAGCAAGCTTGACATCTACCCCCGCAGTCCAAGAGGAACCTGTTTCCGGCTCTAAATCAGGGTTTGGTTCCCAACCATGAACTGTATCATAAACGTATAACTGATCTAAACCTGGGTTGCGCTGTCCGCCAGCCCAACTACCACGCATAGCAATTAATGGTGTAATGTCGTAACGTAACCCCACACTAGGGTTAAGATAATTGCCAAACTGACCATCAAAACTTTGTCTCAGTCCTAAATCTAACTGAAAACTATTACTCAGATTCCATGTATTCACAGCAAATAAAGCTGTATTTAATACATTTCTATTTTCAGATTCGTTAAAAGCCGTCCGATTCGGACTAGAGCTTAAAACATCACCACTTAAATCAGTATTTTTTAAATCTAGTCCCCAACGCAATTTATTATTTGGGGAAATTTTCCAATCATGATCAATCCTACCAGTGAATTGTTGTGTATCTAAAACACCAGTGCGATAAAATTCTCTACCTGCAAAAACTGTAGGGCCATAGGTGCTGAAATAATTTTGGTTATAACCAAATGTAGTGGTCAGGTTGGAGTTATCGCTATTCCCAAGGCGAGTTTTCCAAGATAAACCAATATTTAAACCATCATGGTCTAATCTATCTCTTTGTAGGGGAAATCCGAAATAAACTAAGCCTCTACGACTACTGAGTTTAGTAATATCTAAACTTAATGAGTTTCTTTGATCTAAATCTAAGCCAATATTGCCAAAGTAGGTGCTAGTAGAGGTATCTGCATTGGATAAAAACCCTTGGGAGTCACGATTGGCTGCACCTACAGGCGCGCGATAACGGTTATCAACAAAGTACCTCTCAAAGCTAAAATTATAATTTGCCGCACCAACTGAACCACTATAACTAAACTGTTGATTATTCAGATTGAGTGAGCCAAATTCTAAACTACTCGTCAATTTAGGTTGTGCAAAACCTTTTTTGGTGATGATATTCACCACTCCCCCAAAAGCAGAGGAACCATATAAAGCAGAGGTCACGCCGCTAGATAATTCGACACGCTCAATAGATTCTACAGGAATACTATTAAGGTCAGTTGCACCATGATATGTGTTGACATCATTGTTAATTGGTCTGCCATTAATGAGGAATACAGACTGATTAATTGAGGCTCCCCGGTAATAAGTACCTGTGTGTATATCTGCACCATGACTAACATCATTGATAGCAAAACCAGGCATTCTTTTTAATACATCAGCGACACTGGTAGCGCCTTGTTTTTGAATTTCTTCTTGGTCAATAACGTAAGTGGGAGTAGATACTGGCAGAGTTTCTGGTTCGGCGATCGCTTCTATGGTAATGTCTGCATCATCACTAGAAGTTTCCTCAATTTCCGGCTGTTCCTTAGTTTCACTGTCTGAATTTAATTCTCCTGGTGTCGATTGAGTTAATAATTCAGCATTGGTCGTGGGTAACTCAATTTCACTCAAATACGGAATATCAGAATTATCTACTGTTTGAGTAATTTCCGTATCACTACCCAAAGCCGGAAATGCTAAAAATAAACTAGGAAAAGCAACGGGCAGCCAAAAAAAGCTCTTTTTCACTTCGTCTCACACCAAGTAATAACAATTACTAAGTATTATTGTTACTTTTTTTGTAAAATTGTGTCAAAAGACACGCTGTCGTATTTCCCCTAGTTTATGATGCAAAGCTTTTCAGTTGTTAGTTGTTTTGCCACTGACTTTAGACTATTAGCTGAAAAGGAGCTTTCCTAATGCGCGAATTTTGAATTGGTCAGGACTTACGCACCCAAGTTGTCTGTTGAGACTGGGTATAAAGGGGTAAGGGTTTTAAAAATTTACACCCTTACACCCTTGATGTTTCGTTGTTATGCGTAAGTCTTATTAATATAAATAAGTACAGTACAATAAACCTGCACTTATATTCCTAGCCAGGAGAAGAAATTTTCCCACCAAGGAAGTGTGAGATTACTTACTGTCAATTTCATTTTTTGACGGATGTCTTTAATATTCCAGTTAGTTAGCCTAGCTAGAGTTTGGGCTTCTTGTTCAAAACGTCTGGGCAAAGAGCGCTTATATTCTCTACCAGCCTGACACTTTGCCTCTCCTGTGAATGGATGTTGCAATACATATCTTCCTTGAAAAGATTCACGGTTAGATGTTTCCTGAAACATCAAATCTTCGGGGAACTTGTCGCGGGTATAGCGGACGTGTAGGCGAGAGATAAAGACGTTACTCACAGGAAATCGGCGAAAGCTAGGAGAACCTGGACTAGAAGCATCTTTATCTAACCAAAACACACCAGCCTGTTTTAATTCATCTGGAGTTAAAGGATCGCCAGAACAGGGGTCACAACTACCCATGTCCCAGGCATATTCTAGGAAAGCGACTTTCTTACCTTCTTTGGTGTATGCCGTTTGGAAAGTGGACTTGTAAAAGTCGCCAAATTCTGATTTCACAAATAAGGGGATGTTGGCGTTAGAGGGGATTTTTACTGTCCGATAATTGGTGATTTCCGCCTGACCTTGAGGTGAGAGGACATAGACAATTAAATCTTGTTCTGTAGTAGCGTTAATCATGCCTAAACGAATAGGTAGCATGAACCTAGAGGACTTGTAAGCAATTTGCAGTGGGCGGAGAAATTGATAACCAGATTGTTCAAATCTATCTAAATTGACCTTGGCAACAAAGAACTTCATTGAGGAGCGAATATAAGGCTTAAGTAGCTGTTTTGCACCTCTAGGAATTTTGTAACCATTGCGGTTGAGCCAAGTTTCCAAGCCACCGGATTCTTTGGCACTTAAAACTACAATGTCGTATTCTCCAACATTAAAGCGTGCCTCCACTGTCACACCCAAACTACGATCGCTCCTTCTTCTTGCAGCCCCAGATTCATTGAGGGCGGCGCTAGGTGCAGGTAGTGCCTCTAGTGCAAAATCCTCGACAGCGCAAGGATTGGAGTCGAAATATTCCACCAAACGCGGCGCACTAAAAGCATCCAACCGCTCAATAATTTTGGGTTCAGCCACACGCACCTGCTCTTTTTTAATGACCGTCGGTACAGGTACAACCATCGCAAAATCTTTAACTTCGCCCTGGTAATCATTAGCCATAGTCAACACAGTGCGATCGCCATCCCGTGCCAACACCACCTGAGATGCTTTGTTATACAACTTGGTATCAGCCTTAGCCACATAAAATCCACAAAATGCCCAAGCCGCCGGTGCAAAGCACAGCACAGCAACTATTACCAACAACAATGGAACAAGTAATTTCAAACGCTTCATATTATTTTTGAATCTTGAATTGATAACTCCCTCATCCAAGAAAACCTTGGTGCAGACCACAGAAAATCTACCAAGATGGTCAAGGGTGCAAAGGCGAACAATACCCAAAAAACTGCGGTGGGAACAAAGAAATAGTTCCGCAAAATAAAAGTGAAAATGGCAATGCTGAATGCCCAAACTATCCGCCCAATTCGGGCATTAGGAATTGATCGGGGGTCTGTAATCATAAATAAGGCAAACAGCAGCAAAGACCCACTCATCAATCGATGCCAGTAAACATCCCAAGTCCAGCCCAACCAGAGATTACGCACGGCTTCTAGCAACGAGTAGCTTCCTAAAAAAGCGGCTGTTGTATCCCAGCGACCAATACGCTGTAAAATCATGCCACCAGCACCAGCGAATAACAGCCCATACCACCACTCTTCACCCCACTGACCGGGAGAAACCCAAGCATCAGGAGTTAAAGCTAAGGCAGAGATGATGCCAAAATTAGCTGGGTTGAAGAAATGTTTATTGTTGACTTGAAAGACAAATTTACTAGCGATCGCACTAGCTGCGGCTAAAGCCATTGTTGTCCAATGGTCAGCACGCAACAATAAGCTTAGTCCCAAAGAAGTAATCAAGGCGCTGCGGAGATTTAGCTCAGGGAATGGGGAATAGGAAGTAGGGCTGGGAGACATTTTCTCTCCCTTGCTCCCAGCCCCCAGCCCCCAGCCTTGTTTCACCAGCGACAATAGCCATTGTGTTAATAGACAGGTGGCGATCGCTACTGCTATTAATTCCGGTTGCAATGTCCAGTCCCTTGTACTAATCCCTAGTATGAGAAACAAGCTCAGAAAAATAATTTGATAATCTCGTATATCTTTGAGCAACATTAACCCTTTATTCAGGGATTTCCCCTAGATTTTCCCTTAATCTAAGCGAGTGCAACCCAAAATCACACTGCCGTTACAAATTTTGTTACAAGTCAAGGTTTGTTTGAGGAGTGATGAATAAGGAGCCATTATTTCTTAATTTTGAATTTTGTTGGCGTAGCCTACTCTTCTCCTTCGGAGACGCTAACGCGTAGCTTGCTTCCCCATAGGGGTACGAGAACGCTACGCGAACCCGCAGGGTATTTTGAATTTTGAATTGCAATAACTCACCCATTAGATAGAGAGCTAAAATGTAGAGTCGCTTCGTTAGTCAGAGGATATTTAATTTCAGGCTTTTTACAATTAGATCAGGTTAATCAGCAGTAAAATATTTGAGGCAGAAAGTCAAGGAAAGATGCGATTTAATACTTAAACAGTGAATTTATTACTCATTACTTTAAACCCAGTTTTTCGCTAAACTACCGGGAGTGTGAAACCATGCTATTTAAAGACCGGACAGTAGCAGGTCAAGTTTTGGCTAAAAAATTAGCAGATTATGCTAATCGCTCCAATGTGTTGGTGTTAGCCTTACCTAGAGGTGGTGTACCTGTTGGTTTTGAAGTGGCTAGGGCTTTAAATGCTCCCTTAGATGTGCTGGTAGTGCGTAAGCTGGGTGTACCGCACAATGAAGAATTAGCAATGGGGGCGTTAGCGAAGCTCCCCGGAACGGGGTTCGCTTCTGGTGGTGTACGGATACTGAATCAAAGTATTGTCAATGATATTCAAATCTCTGATGAAGTAATTGCGAGGGTTGCAGTCCAAGAGGAAAGAGAACTAGAAAGAAGGGAAAGTATGTATCGAGGCGATCGCCCTTTTCCCAATCTAAAAGGACAAACCGTGATTTTAGTAGATGATGGTTTAGCCACTGGTGCAACTATGTGGGCTGCTATAATTGCTGTCCGACAACAACAACCCAAAGAAATTGTGATTGCTGTGCCGGTTGCTGCACCTGAAACCTGTGATGAGATGCAAAGCAAGGTGGAAAAAATCGTCTGCGCCAATACACCTAGTCCATTTTATAGCGTAGGTATGTGGTATGAGAAGTTTCCACAAACTACGGATGATGAAGTTAGAGAGTTATTAAACAAAGCTAACAATAACCATGAGCCACTATTGTCTGGGAATTAGAAACGCTGTTTCTTGATAATCAACATGAATAATGAATTAAGGCAAACTGCATCCCAACTGCTAGCAGCAATGCTATCAAATCCCCACATTTACACCCAAATTAGTGAAGAGGGTGGCTATGGACAAATGGAACAGGAATTAATTATAACGGCTGTAGAGATGGCGGAAAGTTTAATTCAGCACATCGACAATGCTCATTCTCAAACTGAGTCTAAACTACAGCAAAGAAATTGACCACTATATTTTCCTTGAAAATACTGCTTGATTCCCTATCCTCTTGTGGATAGGGTTTTTAATATTAATGCGGACAAATTAATATTATAGTTTTACAAAATTCATAATGTTTTAGTGAAAGCTTCATTAAATAAGTGCAGAGATAAAATTCTTTGTAGGATGGCTAGAGCAATATAGCGCTTCTCGTTTGTATGCAATACACTTTGATCTTTCTCCTATAAGAAGAAAGGCTTTGAGTCCTACTCCCCTTCTCTACAAGGGAAGGGACTGGTGATTAAGTCTGTATTTAACTCAATTGCAAACCGCGATAGTGCCACCAATCATCTTGTCAATGCTGGTTTACGTACCTCCAGCCAAACTACATGAAAATTTTATATTTAAATTTGTCTATCTACTTAATCATCGACGCTGATCATAATCATTTTTGTCAAAAGTTAATACTGATAAATCAGTATTAATACGTTAAATAAATCTTTTTTTGAATTTTTCATTGAGACTTAAATAAAAGTCCCAACTATGAAAAATATTTTGTTAGAAGTAAACATACACACCAACAATCATTGTTTAACTCTCAAATTAACAAACCTGATTCTAGTAGAACATTAAACATATTTATTCTGCACATGAAAGCTAATTTACTCACTGCCTTAGTTACTACCGCCGCCACCATTGCAGGCTTGTGCTACAAAATTGATACTGCATCTGCATCTGGTTTTACATGGAATAATTCTTGGACTCAAACCACTGTTGAAAGTAAGTCTGTCACTGGTTTTAATGACACACCTTTTCAACAATTCGTACAAGCAGAAGGTATTGCGCTACCAAACAGTGGACAGTTTATATTAGACCCCACAAAGCTGAAGCTAAAATATGACCATGACGTTTCGGTTTACTTCATCAACGAAGGTGCAGGTTACAGAAACCAATTAGCTTTTGAGGCGACAGGAAGTACTAACAGTTCAGGATTAGTTTTTAATGACATTGCCTGTGAAGGTGCAGGGTGTGTTGGTGGTTGGGGTGGTAATACTTTACAATTGGGAGATGGAGTTAAGCTGGGCAATTTTACCGCAGGTACTCAACTCGATTTATGGTTACGTGCTGATGGTTTAAGCCGTGGTGACTCAGCAAATATCTTCGGAACTAAAACCTCATCTAACGCTGATGGACTACAACACGTAGTTGCTTATAGTTTTAACAATTATATTTTGTTGGGCTTTGAGGATTTGTATGGAGCTTTGGGTGCTTCCGGACAAGATGTAAATACTGGTAGGTGGAATGAAAATTCTGATCGCGATTTCAATGATGTGATCGTTGTTCTTGATATCGGTGAGAGAAATGTACAAGCGTTAGTGAGTGCTACCACCCCTGAGCCGTCTGTTACTTTGTCAATGCTACTTATCGGATCTGTCAGTGTATTAGGGTTACGCCGCCGCCACAAGCCCACTGCTCAATAAATTAATCTAGAGTCTGTTCTGCGTTCCTATCACATCACACTGCTGGAAACAGCAACTATCAGTGCAGTCATCCACCAAAGACACTAAAAATGGTAAATGCGTTTTCACCCGTATCATAAATATGGGTGAATTTATGTTTAAAATTACGTTATTAGAGTGTACTCTGCAAATTCAAAGTCAAAATATCTGTTTTTTATTGCAAATTGCGAATTGCTTTTATCTGCCACGATCGCGTTCTAAATCATCAATCACTTTCTGCATATACCACTCTTCCGACATCCCTGGTTGGTAATCTTTTTGCTGCTGAATTAATCTTTGAGCAATTTCCCAATACCCACCAACCAACCGCAGGAGTTTTTGACGCAGCACATTCGACTTTTGTTGTTTATATTCGGGAACAGATGTCTGAATTTGTTTGAGGCTATCTTGGGTTAGTTGGTAATTTTCCCAGTCTTGTTGTTCACAAAAGATACTGGCTGCACGTTGATAGTCTTCAACGGCGTTTTGCATTTCTTCGAGAAAAGTGTAAGCTATACCGCGATTGTAGTAAGCTTGGGCATCATGGGGGTTAATCTGCAACGCTTTGCCATAGTCTTGAATAGCACCTAGATAATTACCCATTGCACGATAGGTATTTCCTCTGGCAATATAACCTAATGTGTCCTCTGGCTGCATTTGAATGGCTTGATTAAAATCGGCGATCGCACCTCGATGATCACCTAATAGAGAACGTGCTTTACCTCGGTTACGGTAAACGACTGCATCTTGAAAGTTTAATTGTAATGCTTGGTTAAAATCGGCGATCGCTTCTCGATAATTTCCCATTTTGCACCGTACCACTCCCCGACAGCAATAGGCTTGAGCATCTTGAGGATCGGCTTGTAATATCCAGTTTAAATCGGCTATGGCTTCTCTGGTGTCTCCCTGTTCGGCTTTATCTAATAGCTGGGTAAAATATTCGTTCACAGATGTGATGGGTGCAATGGGAGACTTTGTTGGCTGTGTAGTGGATTGTGTCGGTGGCTGTAACTGTTTAATTTTCTCTAGACACAGACGACAATTTTCCTGGTCTTTCTGCTGTAGGTATAATTCCGCAGCTTGTTTAAAACTAGCGATCGCATCTTGAATGTATCCCTGTTTGCGCCGCACTGTCCCCCGTAAGTGATGAGCCGCAGCATAATTAATATTTAGCCGAATCGCCTGTTCTACATCTTCCAGCGCTCCTGGTAAATTTTTCAGCGCTAGCCGTGCTAATGATCGACAGTAATATGCTTCCACACCTTCAGGGTTTATCTTGATAACTTCAGTGTAATCTGACACAGCCAAAAGGATTGCTCCTGAGTCATAATATGCTAAACCCCTTTGTAAATAAGCTTCCGCAAAATAAGGAGTAAGTTTTAAAGCACGGCTAAATTCCTCAATGGCTCCAGCGTAGTCTCTTTGTTTAGCTTTTTCCAGTCCCTGGTTATAAAACTCGTTATTCATAGCATTTATCTATGTCTTACCTTGCCCATGACAGAACTATGAAAATCAGAACTATCAATACTGGTATATCACTTGATTAGCCAAAAGGAACAGCCAAGACCCATAATGTATTTTCAAAAATGGCTTGTTTGCAGTTCACTACAGCTAAGTATTCTTTTCATACACAAAGAAATTCGTCAATAGTTTTTATTCAGTTTGCAAATCAGATGTCTATAGTAAAAATAATTCTTAACTAATTCTCAGCTTTAACTCATTTTTTTGCTGACAAGAAGCTATATATTATCCTTAAATTGTCAATTTAAGGAAATTTAACCTATGAGATATAAATATTTAATCATTATTGGGTTAACTAGTATTTTAAGTGTTGGTTGTACAAATCAGACTTTTACTGAAACACCAACAGCAACAACTGTAGCTACTGCTGACGTGAAGCCAGGTAATTTCCAAGCTGGAGAACATCCAACTCAAGGGCAAGTTTCCGTAGTGAAAGAAGCAGGGAAGAACTACCTGGAGTTTGATCAAAATTTCAAAACCGATCAAGGCCCAGACTTATATGTAATTCTGTATCGTTTTGAAAAACCACCAATATCCGGAATTAAAGAAAAAGATTATGTGAGTATTGCTCGTTTACAAAAAACAACTGGCAATCAACGTTATGCTTTACCAAATAATGTTAATTTGCAACAATTTAAATCTATAGCTATATGGTGTCGAAAATTTAATGCTACTTTCGGTTATGCCATTTTATAAATTTGCGGAAGTACTATGAATCAAACAAGAAGTTAAAGAAGATTCAGTACTCAGAAATCATCACTCAAAAAATATATGGAAATAGCCGATTTTTTAGGTCTGATACATCCAGCGATCGCCGTCATTTTTGTATTTCCTTTAATTGGCATTGTCAGTAACTTTGCCTGGCAAACACGCCAACGTCGTTTGCAGACATTAGCAGGAGGTAAAAGCAAGATTCCGCCTGTAGTGGGAACAGAACATAGGCGCATAGGCGAATGGTTAAGTAGTGCAGTTGTAGGTATATCTTTAGTTGGCTTAGGGTATGCGATTGGTAAAAATATTATTAAAAATCAACTATGGAATAAAAATTTAACTCAAGTTATTTTTATTCTTATCATGTTTGTTTTAACTATAGCTTCTTTAGTCTTTCTCTATCAGGCAAAACAAAAGCTCTGGCGTGGTATATTTGCCACTTTAACTGGTGTTGGCTTAGTAGTTATTGGTTGTCAAGATGGAGTATTTCGCCGAACAAATGAATGGTATTGGTCGCATTACTATATAGGTGTAGCTGCATCACTGCTAATGATTTTTTCTGTAGCTATTGTGCAGGATATTTATCAAGATAAAACCCATCGCTGGCGAATTATTCACACTATTCTCAATACCATTGCTTTATTATTATTTATTGGACAAGGTTTTACAGGTACACGAGATTTATTAGAAATTCCTTTAAGTTGGCAAGAACCATACGTTTACCAGTGCAATTTTGCTCAGAAAACTTGCCCAAATCCCCCATCCCCAGAATCAAAATAAAGTCGGCGATCGCACAGGGTTTAATTCTATATCAGAATCTCGAATTACCCTGGTTACGCTGGTGGGATAATCAGGGTAATTTACTCATGACAGGGTGGGAGCCGTCACAGTTTGCACAAGCAAGAGTGGAACGTCTTGCCGCAAAGTTAAGAGAATCAGGTGTCATAAATTATACAAATCAACAGATCAAATTACCCCCAATCTGATGATTCTACAGAACAAAGCGAGTAACTAACACATATTGTAGTATCATTGTAACTCGTGCTTCTCATGGTAGAACCAATGACACCTAGATTTAAATACACCAAGGCTAGTCAAGAGAATATTCAACAACTGGGGAATATTCTTGAACAGTGCTTTGTCATGTCCTTTGGTGACAGTGAAATTTATGTCAAAGGTATTGGCTTAGAAAACTTCCGTGTTATTTACCGTGAACAGAAAGTTGCAGGGGGACTGGCAATTTTGCCGATGGGTCAGTGGTGGGGGGGTCAGCGTGTACCAATGGCGGGGATTGCGGCTGTGGGTATTGCTCCAGAATATCGTGGTGATGGAGCTGCGATCGCTCTTATTCAGCATACCCTCCAAGAAATCTCTGAGCAAGATATCCCTATCTCGGTTCTCTATCCAGCTACACAACGCCTTTATCGAAAAGCCGGGTATGAACAAGCTGGTAGTTCTTGCGTGTGGGAAATTCCCACCGATAGTATTCAAGTTCAACACGCCTCTTTACCCTTAGAACCCGTAGTTCTCAAAAATAATCCCATCTTTTATGAGTTGTATCAACAACAGGCGCAACTGACGCACGGATACTTAGATCGACATCCCGCCATTTGGCAAGGATTAAGTCGCACACTTGATACAGAAACTCTCTATAGTTATTTAATTGGTGACAAAAACAAACCACAAGGTTACATCATCTTTACTCAAGAGCGAACCAGAGATGGCTCAATTCTCAGAATTAGAGATTGGGTGATGCTTTCAAATCCTGCTGTACAAAGTTTTTGGACATTTATTGCCAATCATCGTTCTCAAATTGACAAAGTAACGTGGAAAAGTTCTATCATCGATGCTTTGACATTGCTGCTACCAGAGCAAAGTGCCACAATCAGGAGTCAAGACCGTTGGATGTTGCGAATCGTCGATGTGTGTAAAGCACTGGAGGTGCGGGGTTATCCACCAGGAGTAGAAGCAGAGTTACATTTACAAGTACAAGATGACCTTTTAGCTACCAACCACGGTAAATTTATCTTATCTGTTGCTAATGGCAAAAGCGAAGTAACAAAAGGTGGCAAAGGTGAATTGCAGCTAGATCTTAAAGGATTAGCATCCTTGTACACCAGTTTATTTACACCCCGTCAGTTGCAGCTCACAGGAAAACTCCAGGCGACAGAAACCGCACTTCTCAAAGCTACGCAAATCTTTGCAGGTGAATCTCCTTGGATGATTGATTTCTTTTAAGTAGGGTATAGGGGATGAGCTTTTCCTATTTCACCTAGATACTTTACTAGATTTTTGAATCACGAATTATTATGCACCACAGTTCTGGTCGCTGGCGCTTAGGCCTGGCTTTATCTCTGCTAACTGTTTTTTTGTGGGGAATTCTACCACTGGCGCTGAAGGTGGTACTGCAAGCGCTCGATGTATATACAGTTATTTGGTTTCGCTTTTTGGTATCGTTTGCCTTGCTGGCTGTGTATTTAGGAATGCGTGGTAACTTGCCAAAGCTAAAACAGTTACAAGCTAATTCTTGGAAGTTATTAGCGATCGCCACACTCATGTTAGCCTCTAATTACTTCCTGTTTATGCAAGGTCTAGCCTTAACATCACCTGCAAACGCCGAAGTAATTATTCAATTAGCTCCCCTCTTGTTAGGTTTTGGTGGCTTAATTTTTTTTCAAGAAAGATACAATTTCTTGCAATGGCTTGGTGTTGGTGTATTAACTTTAGGTTACGTTTTATTTTTTCGTTCTCAATTGACTAACGTTATTACATCCCATGATACCTATGTTTTCGGCAGTGCCTTAGTAGTTTTAGGCGCAGTAGTTTGGGCTATTTATGCTTTAGCACAAAAGCAATTATTACAGTTCCTATCTTCTGCCCAAATCATGCTAGTTATTTATGGAGGATGTACATTACTCTTCACTCCTTTCACTAAGTTTGATGAAATTAGTCAAATCAGTAATCTTCATTTATTCACATTAATTTTTTGCGCTTTAAACACAGTAATTGCCTATGGTGCGTTTGCAGAATCTCTAGAACATTGGGAAGCCTCACGGGTAAGTGCAGTTTTAGCTTTAGCACCGATTTTGACTTTACTCGCGGTGGAGTTGATATCACTCATTGCACCTGATTTAATTCCCCCAGAACCTCTGACAACTACAGGAATTGTGGGAGCGTGTTTAGTGGTAAGTGGTTCAGTGGCGATCGCCTTAAAAAAAGCCTCATAGTCTAAAATCTACAACAAACTTGTTTACTAGTTAATAATCTTATGATTATCGACCCTAACAATGTGCCTATGGAAAGAGGCACAAATTACCCCGATGCTTTCAAAGCGATGGTTGCAGGACGGATGCGACAAAAGTTGGGCAACTTTGCTGGGTTGAAGAATTTTGGAGTCAACTTAGTGCAGTTAGAGCCAGGGAGTTTTTCTGCTTTAAGACACTGGCATTCTCATCAAGACGAGTTTATTTATATATTGGCAGGTGAACTGACTTTAATTACAGATGCCGGAGAAGAAATTCTGACACCAGGGATGGCGGCTGGATTTCCCGCAGGTGAAGCCAATGGACATCATTTAGTTAATCGGTCTGCGGTGGTTGGGGTGTATTTAGAAGTAGGCGATCGCACCCCCAATGACCAAGGTTTTTATCCCGATGTACCAGATTTGATGACACCACCTAGTCCTGATGGCAAATCCAGACAATTTATTCACCAAGATGGAACGCTATATGAATAGGGGAATGGGAGATAAAACAATTCTTCCGTAAATAGCCCGATCAATCATGTAGTGTTCCTATGTAATAAATCACCTACATACAAAGGAAATTTTTCATGACTAACACTAATGCTCAAGAAGCCTCTAAAGTTGCAGAACCTCTACTCCGCCAAGGTGACTCTGGTGCGGCTGTGGCTGAATTACAACGGTTGCTGAATGCCAAAGGTGTAAAAGTATCAGTTGATGGTATCTTTGGTGCGGGAACCCAAGCCGCAGTGATCAAATTTCAGCGCGCCAACGGTCTCACGGCTGACGGGATTGTCGGCTCAAAAACTTGGGTAGCTTTACGAAAGGTTCCTACTCCCACAATTCGTTTAGTAGATGTTGCTCTCAACTACGACCCAACCCAATTTCCCCATCAAGTATCTGCTTTGGAATGGCTGCAAAGTCAAATTCCCGCAGCTACGCTCAATGAATTTGCTCGTCGTTGGCGGAATCAGTAGGTTGAAAAGTAAGAGTTTGATAGACCCTAAAGAACACCAAAAAATAAATTATCCGAAATTAATGATTTGGTAGGGTGCGTCAGCATGAATAATATTTGAGTATAGTTAGGTTCTATCTCACTGACACACCCTACATTGTGGATAATTTTTGATAGCTGATCAAACTCCTACTTTTTCCTGTTTGATTGCACTCAGATATTCTGCTAAAGCTTCTGAGCCACCAATTAATACACCATCAATAAACACTTGCGGAACAGTTGTTGCACCTGTCACAGCGCGCAGAGAACGAGTTGTAATTCCTTTACCCAAGGTAATTTCTTCATACTCTATACCATTTTCTTGTAGCGCGGCTTTAGCACGAGCGCAGAAAGGACAACCAACTTTAGTAAACAAGGAAACTAATTTTGGCTTGGCTGCTTGAGGATTAATGTATTTAAGCATTGTTTGAGCATCAGACACCTCAAATGGATCACCTGGTACATCTGGCTCAATGAACATCTTCTCAATTACACCATCTTTCACCAGCATGGAATAGCGCCATGAACGTTTGCCAAATCCCAAGTCTGCCTTATCTACTAACATTCCCATGCCTTCGGTAAATTCCCCATTACCATCAGGAATCAGAGTGATATTTTCTGCTTCTTGGGTTTTTGCCCATTCGTTCATCACAAAAGCATCATTTACGGAAATACAAACGATTTCATCAACACCATTCTCTTTAAACACTTTAGCCAACTCGTTGTAACCGGGTAGGTGAGTAGATGAACAAGTTGGCGTGAATGCACCAGGTAAAGAGAAGACGGCGACTGTTTTACCTGCGAATAAATCATCAGTTGTTACATTCACCCATTCGTTATTTTGACGAGTCCGAAAGGTGACTTGAGGAACTCTTTGACCTTCTCGATTGGAAAACATATATTTAACCCCTGCTGACAAAATTTTACTTTTGATTGTCTCCTCTCTTAAGCGTAGTCATTATGACTATATTTGTCAACAAGGAAAATTTTTGTAGTTACACCATGATATTTATAGTTATTGGTGTAACGCACACCTGCAAACCTCTTCCTGATGGGAGCAACGAGTCTATAATATCCACAAACTAAGACTTTTACAGAGTTTCAACTAGCCTTGCGCTCTTTCAAAACCTGATCTAGTAATTGCCTAGCGGGTTGTGCTTTAGTCAAAGCTGCTTGGTGGTCACTATAAGCGCGCACCAAGCGAGCTAAACTACTTACACCAGTCTTAAGCTGCTCCAGTTCTTCACCTGATACCAGTTCGCCATCAAGCATCCGCCCGATCAAAGGTTTAATATCTCCCACTTCCTGACGAACTTTTTGCAGCTTTTCTACAGAACTCAGTAGGGATTTTAAGGAGTTCAAAATATTATCAATATCTTGGAGATCATCCACAGCTTCAGGCAAATTTTCCACCTCTGACACTGTCGTTAATTCCTCTACAGCTTCACTTTTAACCCCATTTGGCTTTATCATTAACGCTTCCTCAATAATTTGTTTTAGTCTAGCTTGAAAGTTGCTATGGAGGGGCTAGGGAACAAATACACTAACCCCTAATTTCTAGTTCCTTTTTTATTTTTGAATTGTTACTATGCAGGGTTTTATTAATTTAGATAAACAATTTGGGTGGACTTCCCACGACTGTGTAGCACGGTTAAGAAAAATGTTACGCCTCAAACGAGTGGGACACGCAGGAACATTAGATCCAGCAGCCACTGGGGTGTTACCTATCGCAGTTGGCAAAGCTACAAGATTATTACAATATCTCCCCAATGACAAAGCTTATAAGGCTACTGTTCGTTTTGGTGTGCAGACGACAACAGACGATTTGCAAGGTGAAATTATTACTTCCCAGCCTTGTGCGGGATTGAGTTTATCTGAAGTGAAAACTGCACTTTGCCAATTTATCGGCAAGATTGAACAAATACCACCCATTTACAGTGCGATTCAAGTAGAAGGGAAACGCTTATATGATTTGGCGCGTAAAGGTGAAACAATAGAAGTGCCAGCGCGGACTGTAGAAGTTTTTAGTATAGACGTTTTGGATTGGCGGGAAGGGGATTTTCCCGAATTGGATGTGGCGATCGCCTGTGGTAGTGGTACATATATTAGAGCGATCGCTCGTGATTTAGGTGCAATTTTCAATACAGGTGGAACTCTCGCCGCCTTGATCCGCACTCACAGCAGTGGCTTTAATTTAACAGACAGTCTCACCTTGACGGACTTAGAAACTCAACTGCAAGCTGGGACTTTTGAACCAACTCCCGCCGATGCAGCTTTGCAATATTTACCGTCAGTTACCCTACCTAGCATCTCTGCACAAAAATGGTGTCAGGGACAGCGAATTGAATTAAATTTAGAAACCGTTGGTAAAGTGCGAGTGTATCAAGCAGAAACAAATATTTTCTTGGGTATTGGAGAATTGCAAACTGGTGTGTTAATTCCTCAAATGGTGTTTGAACCGATTTCTTAAATGGGACTAATGAAAACTTACGACTGGATTGTTGTTGGTGGGGGAATTACGGGTGCTGTACTCGCCTACGAATTGGTGAAAACAGGCTTTAGTGTACTGCTATTAGAAAAAGACGCTGTAGCTGAGAACGCTACTCGTTACAGTTATGGTGGACTTGCCTATTGGTCGGGGAGTACGCCATTAACAAGACAATTATGCCAGGAGGCGCGCGATCGCTACAACATTCTTCCCCAAGAGTTAGATGCTGATATTGAATTGCGAGAATTGGATTTATTATTAACAATTCCTGCGAACAGCGACCCGGAAGTTACAGCAAGGTTGTATGCTCAGTGTGCAGTGCCGCCATGTTTATTGAGTGTACCAGAAGCTTGTGAGTTAGAACCACTGCTGAACCCAGGAGCGATCGCAGGCGCTCTAACTGTCAAACATGGTCATATTCACCCCCAAAAAACTGTGCAAGCTTACATTCAAGCCTTTTTACGTGCTGGGGGTGAGTTGCAAATAGGTGAAGTATTGCAAGTAATCTCAGGTGGCGTTAAGACGACTACTGTAACTTATCACAGTGCTAATGTAGTCGTTTGCGCTGGCGGACTTAGCCGACAGTTACTAAAATCCGCAGGTGTTTCCATTAAAGTGTATTTTACTCACGCAGAAATAATTGAAACTCCTCCCGTTGATTTGCGGTTAAATACTTTAGTTATGCCAGCTAATCTGCAAAGATTTAAATTAGAGTCTACATCTACTAAAGTTGATAAATTATGGAATAAACCCGGTAATCAACTAGCACCACCTATATTAGATGCGGGTGCAATTCAGTTTTTAGATGGGAGTTTACGCTTGGGACAAATTAGTCGTGTGCTGACAGATGTGGATGCTTATATCAACCATGAAGAAAGTGAAGATTGGTTGCGACAAAGTATTAGTCATATTTTACCCAGATTGGGTAATTTACCAGGAAATTGGCATCATTGTTTAGTTGCATTTAGTACTAATAATATACCTATAATTGGTGCGATCCCCGAATTGCCAGGTGTGCATATTTTTTCTGGTTTCAGCAATCCCTTAGTTTTGATACTACCCTTAGCACAGCGCTTTGCTCAATTTTTATCTGGTACAGAAGATGATATTATTCCCCAATTTTCTGATTTTTTAATTTTGACTGGGAGTTAATTTTATTTCTGGAAGTTTTACCTCAATTGTATCTGAAGCAATTAGCTCTTGAGCTTCTTGTAAAAGCTGTTGCTGTTCCTGTTGAATTTCTTCCAGGCGATGTGAAATATCTATTAATCTTTGCTGTTTATCTTGATACAAAACTTGATTGCTTGTCATTGGCAAAGCTTTTGTATCATCCATGATGTGAGAATTGCTGATTTTTTGTATACCAAGGCTAACAAATTTAGTTACAGCTAAAACAACCCCTTGAATCAAAGCTTGAATTAATTTTAATGGTAATTGCAAAATTGACCAGCTAGCTGTTTCAATCAAATACATTATTGCTTTGATAATGTTCCAAATAACAGCTATGGCAAATATTAAAATTATAAAACTGATAATTGGGTGATTAGTTGCCCAAGCAAATATCTGCACTAATCGCCAAAATGTAGGGTGTTGTACTAGCCAATCATTGACAGAAGCATCAATGGCTGTTTTTAGCGCCACAGATGTTTTACTCTTAATTTGCTCTGCCGTTTGCCAGCTTTGTCCTAGAGTTGTTGTAACGACATCAATAGCTTTATCAGTGGTTGTATTAGTCGTTTCTTGTAAAGATTGTCCAAGTTTTTGTGCTGAGTCAGTTAAAGAGTTAACGCTTTGGTCAACATAACCCTTTGCTGTGTGCCAATGTTGTAATAAACCTTCAGATAAATTTATTTCTACTGGGGGTGACATAAAACATCTCACAGAGGTTGGAATCAAACTCGCAACCCATCTTGAGGTTGGTTGTTAGGGACTGGCACCGAATCTAAACTTTGATTAGGCAAGATTTCCCAATGATAGCGACGCAAAAGATGGGCTGCAACAATCTTCATTTCCATTTTGGCAAAAGCTATGCCAAAAAATAGTACCGGCAGCTTTTAAGTTCGCGGTGGTGAAGAAACCCACGTCACCATATAGAGGGGTCAGGCATTCAGTGATTACTGCGGCGCTGGATGCGACAGATGGGAATATTAGAAAGGTGCTTAAATGCACGGGAATAAAAAATCTTTGATGAAGCTAAAAAAGGAGTGAGCGCGAAACCCCCACTATACCTATTTATGAAGCAGTACGTGAGCGCTGTCAATCTATTTATATAGATAAAGTTACTGAGAAATATCTCTATAATTTATGTTTATTAGGCGTAGATATAGTAGGAGTTTACAGAGCGTCTTGTAGTTTTTTATGTTTATGTCGACTTAATACTATGTTGAATTCTTCAATTGTTCTGTCCTTCATTATCATTCTGATTACACTTGGGGCTTGGATAATGGGACTATCCATTCTCAGGACTCAAAAAATTCTCAAATTATTCAAGACCGAACCAGAGCAACTGAGTTGGCAAATCATGTTTTTACTAATGATTTTTTTTCTGGGTGGTTATTTGGGGAGCATCTATTTAATAATTGCGAGGCTGATTGAATGGATACCATTGCTTACTGGCATGGTTTTCTTTTTCGGGGCATTATTCGTTTTTTTTAGCGTTACTATCTACTACCACACACTGCAACGACTATTTATAGTACAGGAAAAATACCGCGCAGCAAAAGAAAATGCTGAATCAGCTTTATTTCAATTAAAAGAAACTCAGCAAGCCCAAATGCAATTAATTCAACGTGAAACTATGTTAGCGTTGGGAACAATGGTTGCTGGGGTTGCCCACGAAATTAATAATCCAGTCAGTTTTATTCATGGCAATTTAGACTATCTTCACCAGTATGCTCATGACTTACTAAACCTTCTAGCAACTTATGCTTCTGTATATCCAAATCCAGATGTCAGAATTGTTAAGGCTCTTGCTAACAGCGATTTGAAGTATATCCAGAGCGACTTACCAAAGCTGCTGAATTCAATGCAGGTTGGCGCAGTTCGCATTAAGGAGATTGTAGAATCGCTCTCAAATTTCTCACGTTTGAATGAAGCTAACTATAAAAAAGCTAATATCCACGAGGGTATTGATAGTACACTAGTCATTTTGCAGCATCGGCTTAACTGTGATGGTAGTAATGGCCAGCCTATTTCAGTGATTAAAGAGTACGGGAAAATTCCTCAAATTTTTTGTAATCCTCGCTTTTTAAATCAAGTATTTCTAAATTTAATTAATAATGCCATCGATGCTTTGATTTCAAAGGTAGCTACTCTCGCTCCAAATATAGATGAAACACCAACTATTTGGATTCGTACATTTCATTCTCAGGACAATCAAATCACTATCTCAATCGCTGATAATGGTTGTGGTATGAGTGAAGAGATTTGTCGGAGCATTTTCCAACCTTTTTTTACTACTAAGCCTGTTGGTCAAGGAACTGGTTTAGGTTTGTCTATTAGCTATCAAATTATCGTTGAGCAGCATGGTGGCTCTATCAAATGTACTTCTATTGAGAACCAGGGAACTAAAATCGATATTATACTCCCGATTAAACAATTAGAGAATAGCAATTAGGGTAATGTCTATGCCAGCTATTTCACGGTTAGGTGGACGCTCGTTGTAGACTTCAAAATTTATCCTCCATTAATTCAACGTGAGTTCGACAAGTCTTTTTTGACCTCTCCCCCAACCCCTCAGACTTTTGGCTCCGACCTGGAGAGGGGAGTAAAGAGCTAACATCTCAACGAAAAATGGTGTTTTAAAGCCTCTACGCCACTTGCTACAACGCGGGGAATCCGCGCAACGCAGTGGCTTCTCCTTGCAGGGGAGAGGTACCCTGCGGGAAGCCGCGTCTAGTGGAGAGGGGTTTTTTTCTTCGTCGAACTCACGTCTAATTAAAACTTAAAATCAGCGACGGTAATTCTGCGATTCTGCACTAGTTCAAAATGCAAAATCTAAAGATGGGAGCCTTTTTTTGAATTTACCGACTATTCATTGAATAAGTCTAAATCGGTGACAGCACCTACACTACTAGAAGCTACCAACTTGGCATATTTTGCGAGTATGCCTTTAGTGTAACGTGGGGGACGGGGTTGCCAGTTGGCACGACGATGGGCTAATTCTTCGTCTGATATGTTCAACTGTAAAGAACGGGCATGGGCATCAATTGTGATGCTATCACCTTCTTGTACCAGAGCGATCGCTCCACCAACTGCTGCTTCTGGTGCAACGTGTCCGACTACCATCCCATAAGTACCACCGGAGAAGCGTCCATCGGTAATTAGTCCCACTGAATCACCTAAACCTGCACCGATAATAGCTGA
This sequence comes from Anabaena sp. CCY 9910, assembly GCF_963920875.1. Lineage (NCBI taxonomy): Bacteria > Bacillati > Cyanobacteriota > Cyanophyceae > Nostocales > Nostocaceae > Anabaena > Anabaena sp. CCY 9910. The sequence continues at coordinate 190,245 of NZ_CAWUDJ010000003.1, forward strand.
GGTGGGGGCTAACATTTCCCGCATCCCAGGGCCGCCTTTGGGGCCTTCGTAACGGACGACAATCACGTCACCGGCTTTAATCTTACCTGCCAAAATTGCATCTAAACAATCTTCTTCTGATTCAAATACTTTGGCTGGCCCGGTAATCACAGGATTTTTCACACCTGTAATTTTGGCGACTGCGCCTTCTGTAGCCAAATTACCTTTGAGTATAGCCAAGTGACCTTGGGCATACATGGGTTTATTCCAAGGACGAATCACATCTTGGTCGGGGGATGGTTCTTCTGGGATATCTGCTAAAATTTCGGCAATGGTTTTACCTGTGATGGTGATACAGTCGCCGTGGAGTAAACCATGCACAAGCAACATTTTCATAACTTGGGGTATACCGCCTGCTTTGTGCAGGTCTGTAGCTACATATCTACCGCTTGGTTTCAAGTCGCACAAAACGGGGACACGACCACGGATAGTTTCAAAGTCGTCTAGATTCAACTCTACACCAGCTGCACGGGCGATCGCAAGAAAATGTAACACGGCATTGGTGGAGCCTCCCACCGCCATAATTACTGCTATGGCATTTTCTATGGATTTACGAGTGATAATCTGCCTGGGTAATAGTTGATGACGAATCGCCTCTACTAATACCTTGGCTGATTCTTCCGTACTATCAGCTTTTTCGTCGTCTTCTGCTGCCATTGTAGATGAATAGGGCAAACTCATTCCCAGAGCTTCAAAAGCAGAGGACATGGTATTTGCTGTGTACATCCCACCGCAGGAACCTGCACCAGGACAAGCATTGCGTTCTACTGCTAATAGTTCATTTTCGTCAATTTTGCCGGCGCTGTACTCACCAACAGCCTCAAAGGAACTAACAACAGTTAAATCTTTGCCGTTGTAGTGTCCGGGTTTAATTGTGCCACCGTAAACAAAGATAGCAGGGATATTCATCCGAGCGATCGCTATCATTGCCCCTGGCATATTTTTATCACAGCCACCAATGGCAATTACCCCATCTAAACTTTGCCCATTACAAACGGTTTCAATGGAGTCAGCAATTACCTCTCGTGATACCAGGGAATATTTCATCCCTTCGGTTCCCATCGAAATCCCATCACTAATCGTAATTGTACCGAATATTTGCGGCTTTGCTCCAGCGCGATTTATACCAGCTTCTGCCCTTTGCGCTAGTTGATTTATCCCCATATTGCACGGGGTAATCGTGCTGTAACCATTGGCAACACCTACAATGGCTTTGGTAAAATCTGCATCCTGAAAACCAACAGCCCGCAGCATTGCTCTGTTAGGCGATCGCTGCACCCCTTGTGTGATAGCCTTGCTTCTAAGATTCTCCGACATCGTTTTTCCTTCAGTGCCTTCATCGCTTGTGGTGCGATTGTATTACCTGTATTTTCTCATGCGGATGATGTACTAATTTGCATCCATCTTGAGAGAAAATTCATCTACTTACCATTACCTATAGTCTAGACGGACAATTTTCATCGATGATTTGTCATTCGGTTGCATACACATCTCTATTTGTCAATAGACAAACCGTAAATTGTATAAGAATTCAAATAACAACATTAAATTTACGATTCAACAGCATTATAGATAAATCTAGTGCCTAGTACCGTCTTCAAGTCAGGAAAATTTAAATACAGAGATAAAATACTTGTATCCTTTAGCTGATTCCACCGAAAAAAATATTTAAGATTTCATGAAGAATATCTACTGACTCTATGTATACTTAAGCAGATACAGTTAATGTCATAAAAGAATCTTCTACCACCTGAATTCTAATACATGAGTATCAATAAAACTCAGTCATTGTTGCCAGTACCCGCAGGTAATTTACAAGTTCCTGAGTTTCCACCTAGTGATTCGGGTGTGACTGGTCAACCCATCCAATTTTCTCTCATCATTCCTACTTATAAAGAAAGCGGGAATATTAGGAATGTCGTTGAGAGATTAAGTCAGATACTGGATGAGTTTATACCAGGAGATTATGAACTGATTGTAGTAGATGATGATAGCCCAGATGGCACTTGGGAAGTAGCCCTATCTTTGATGGCAGAATATCCACAGTTACGAGTAATGCGACGGCAGGAAGAAAGAGGACTATCTACAGCCGTAATTCGTGGATGGCAAGTAGCTAGAGGTAGTATTTTGGGAGTAATTGATGGAGATTTACAACATCCCCCCCATGTATTGCTGGAACTTTTGCGGAAAATCCATAGGGGCGCAGATTTAGCTGTAGCCAGTCGTCACGTAGATGGGGGTGGTGTAAGTAGCTGGAGTTTTATCAGACGCTTTTTGTCTCGTGGGGCGCAATTATTAGGACTAGTGATTCTGCCTAGTGTATTGGGTAGGGTTTCTGACCCTATGAGTGGTTATTTTATGGTGCGGCGTAACTGTATTACTAATGCCACCTTCAATCCAGTAGGGTATAAAATTTTACTAGAAGTGATTGGGCGGGGTCAAGTAGACGAAATTGCCGAAGTGGGTTATGTATTTTGTGAACGCCAAGAAGGTGAGAGCAAAGTTACTTGGAAGCAGTATGTAGATTACATCCACCATTTAATTCGCTTGCGACTTTCCACCGGCAGGCTGCAAAGAATTCATCAAAGCTTTCCCTTTGATAAATTCATCCGTTTTGGTTTGGTAGGGTTGAGTGGTGTATTTGTAGATATGGTGATACTGTACCTATTAAGTGACCCATCAACACTAGCCTGGCCACTTACCCGCAGTAAAATTATTGCCTCAGAAATAGCAATTTTTAACAATTTTCTCTGGAATGATGCTTGGACATTTGCCGACGTATCAATGCAGCAACAGCATTGGCATCAACGGTTGAAGCGGTTTTTAAAATTTAATATTGTTTGTTTGGCCGGGGTAGTGCTGAATGTACTGATATTGAATATTATCTTCAATTATCTCATTCCTAACCGCTATATTGCCAACTTGATTGCGATCGCCATAGCCACTGTTTGGAACTTCTGGGTAAACCTGCGACTCAGTTGGCGAGTAACTCAAGTCAAATAAGTAGAATGTGCCTTGGTTAAATCATCCAGGCCGCTTGAAAAAATTCTTGTTCGCAAAGCATGGCGTAGCGATAAGTTGAATTGGTTAAGGTATTAGCAGTAGCATAGTTTTCTAGTAAACTGTCTAATTGTTGTACTAATGGTAGAAAATCAGCACTACTGTAAGTCCGAATCCAATCAGCGTATTGATGATTAGGAACACCATTTTTAGCTAACTGTTCTCCCAAAAAAGCATACAGACGCATACAAGGAGACATGGCCGCAGCAGTTAAACCTACATCTCCACCCCAGGCAGTAGCCAACAAAAAATCGGTATAGCGACGGGTGGCTATCCCTGGTTGCACAGAATGTAAATCAACTCCCCATTGGACTGCGTAGCTTTCATGTAGACGCATCTCTGCCAATACACCACCAGCTAAATTGTGAAACGTAGTAAAACCTATCCAGTCTGGTGATTTAGCCGCAGCAATACTGTAAGCACGGGCGAAGGCTTTTAAGAAAAAAGCATCCTGCCCTACATAATAAGCAAATTTTTGCTCCTCCAGGCTACCATTACCAATACCTTGAACAAAAGGATGCTCTAGGCAAGCTGCGGCTAAATCTTGATTTGTTGTCCAAAGTTGATTTGAGAGAGTCAAGTCGCTTCACTCCAATTCAAAATTCAAAATTAAGCATTCAAAATGGTAGGAACTGTAGTAGTACTGAACCTAGACTGCCTACAAAGTCGAAGAAACTGGGTTTACCGGCACTTAACTTTTCTGTATATGGTGTTTGTAATTCTTGGATGAAAGCCTGGGCTGTTTGTGTTCCTGTGGCGTTATCTTGGGATGTAAAGAGCTTTTCGGCAGTTTGGGCATCTTGGGTGGCACCTTGACGGTCAAATAGCTGGTATCTAGCAATACCACGAGCTAAATATGCACCAGCGTATTCTGGTTTAGATGCGATCGCCTGGTTAAAATAATTAATAGCCTGTTGTTGATTGCCTTTTTGTGCCTCAGCTACACCCAAAGCATAAAATTCGTCTGGTGTCGCAATTTGCAAGGGTATGCCTAACGCACCTTGAAAGTTAGTTCCCTGCAAATATGCACCAGTAAATTCGGCATTACTTAAAAATGCACTTCTTAAATCAGCACCGGCTAAATTTGCTCCACCAAGTTTAGCTTCACTCAAATTCACTCCAAATAAACCCGCACCACTTAAGTTTGCACCACGCAAATCAGCACCACTCAAGTTTGCCCGGCTCAGATTTGCACCCGCAAGGTTAGCGCCGCTTAAATTGGCTCCAGTTAAGTCAGCCATCACTAAACCAGCACCACTCAAGTTACAGTTTTGACATTGCTTAGTCGCTAATAACTGTCTAATATGTTCTTGATTTGCCGCTTGGGCAATATTGGTCAAACTAATTGTAGTTATAAAAGTAGTAGCAATAAAAATTAGGTTTTTCATCGTCGGTTTCAGAGTTTTTCTACTCAGTACTCAACCGCTTATAATATGAGTCACTTGAGCAGTTTGCCCTCCGTATAGACCGATATAAAGCAATTAAGACTTACGCACTGAACCAAAAAACCCTTCTGAGGGTGGTCAATAGTCAATAGTCAATAGTCCACAGTCAAAAAACCTTGATTTTGACTATTGACTGTGAGGCAGTCGCAGTCTTCTATCAGGTTCAGTAAGATAAAGCGTATAACCCTTGTTACAATGTCGTTTCAGACTTCAACGGATTTTGAATAGAGAATGTCAAGATATAATCCCTAATAGGGATTGAAACTCTTAAAACTTGTAACTAATAGAAAGTATCAAGATACAATCCCTATTAGGGAACGAAACTCCCAAAACCTGTAAGACGACCAGCTAATTTTCACAAGGAAATTAACAAATTAAAAATCCCCTTACGGGATTGAAACTATGCTAAGTGTCACAAAACCAAGCTTCGGATTGAGAATAAGAAATATCTCTGCCCCTCAAGAAAATGAGCAAATGAGGGCAATTACTTATAGTATGGATTTGTTAATCCCTGGCTTATATATTTGGTTGCCAGCCTTTAGTGTTCGGATTGGTGGTAGTGTACCCGATGATCATCCTTACAAATATCCAGGAATAATTCACAGTGACACCGGAATTGCTTTAGTATTACCAGGGTATAGGATTTTCTCGACCTACCAGGGCAACTATGACCCTAAACAAGCATCTGATACAGGGACTTCCAGCTTTTAGTACTACTGTCTTAGACTCAAGTGCGTTTGAAACAATGATGACTGGTGCAGGGTACTCAAAATCAGGAAGCGCGCCAGCACAAGGAAATAGAGTAAAAGTCTGGTGGATTCATAGTAGTTATCCGAGAGTTGAGTCAATATATAGCCCAGACCAAAAGTTGGTAATAACTGCATATCATGTTGTTTAGAACTACCTCAACCCCAGAATTAGTATTTGATTTCTGAAATATACGTAGGGGAGCCACTGCGTTGGACGGGTTTCCCGGCTTGGAGCAAGTGGCGTTGGGCATTGCCCACCGTATCATGGTTTTGGTGGGCAATTCTCACCCTACAGATACTTAGATATTTTCAAAAATAAAATATGATTCCTATATAGTGCCGCTACTTATTATCACAGCACCGTGCAGGTAATACTTGCCCAAAGTGTTGATAATCTGCCAAATACTTTTCTAATACAGCAAATTGAGGCAAATTAAGACTGTAATAAATCCAGCGCCCTTGTTGACGGGAGTTAACTAAACTAGCTTCTTTGAGAGTTTTGAGGTGAAAAGACAGTTTTGATTGACTTACCCCCAAAGCTTCGCACAAGTCACAGACACACAATTCTCGCTGACGGAGTAATTCCAATACATTAATCCTAATAGGATCGGAAAGAGCATGGAACCCAGCAGCGATGAAATGAGGAACGGTAGCAGTGGGGGTTTGCATGAATGAAAGTCAATAAAGGGCTGCTATTTCTATTCTGGCGTAGAAACGAGAGCTTCCGGACGATAACGGATGCCAGCTTGCTTAATTCGGCCTAAGGCTTCACCTAAGCGATCGCAATCTGCAATTAAGCTTATCCGCACATATCCCTCTCCGGCAACCCCAAAGGCATTACCAGGGGTGACGACAACGCCTGTTTGCTGCAACAAGTTGAGAGCAAAATCTGTCGAACCCATACCTACAGGACATTTCACCCACAGATACATGGTGGCTTTGGTTTTGGGAACATCCCAACCCAACTCACCTAATCCTTGGATGAGGAAATCCCGTCTGGTGCGGTAGCGTTGTTGTACTTCGTGCAGATAAATATCTGGTAGTTGTAAGGCTGTCTCGGCGGCTGTTTGCAAGGCGGCAAAAATGCCATAGTCCAAGTTGGTTTTGAGTGTCCGCAAGCCTTGAATGACATGACGATTGCCCACAACAAAGCCCACACGCCAACCAGCCATATTGTAGGTTTTTGATAAGGTGTGGAACTCCACGCCGATATCTTTAGCCCCAGGAATTTCTAGTAAGCTGGTGGGTTGATAGCCATCAAAGGCTAACTCGGCGTAACACAAATCATGCACCAAGAGAATTTCGTATTTACGGGCAAATGCCACAATTTCCTCGAAAAATTCACGGGGCGCAGTCGCGCCTGTGGGGTTGCTGGGATAGTTAAAGTATAGTATTTTGGCTTTTCTGGCTACTTCTTCGGGAATGGCGGTTAAATCAATTAACCAGTCATTCTCAGGCTTGAGAATTAAACTGTGGACTGTACCCCCAGCGATTACCGGGCCACGAAAATGGGCGGGGTAGGCGGGGGAAGGAACCAACACCACATCACCTGGGTTCACATAGGCGATCGCTAAATGGGATAATCCTTCTTTAGAACCGAGTAGGGGTAAGGCTTCACTATCGGGATCTAAGACAACCCCATAGCGGCGATTGTACCAGTTAGTAATGGCACGGCGGAAACTTGCTGTACCTTCAAAGGGGGGGTAACCGTGATTGGCGGGGTTTTGCAAAGCTTTGATAGCCGCATCTACCACTGGTTGTGGTGTCGCGCCATCGGGATTCCCCATCCCCAAATCTATTAAATCAATTCCTTGCTCCCTTGCCTTAGCTTTCAGCTCGTCAAGACGGGCAAATACATAAGGTGGTAGTTGCTGTATCCTATCTGCTGGCGTAATCCAATCGAAACTCATTCCTCAACCTCGTCACTTATTCCCCTGGTGGAGACACGATGAACTGAGTCTCTACTATCTGTTGGTGCAGTGGTAGAAACCATCGCTGCCATTAACTGTTCCAACGCAACTTTGAATGGTAGGCGATGAATGTCAGATTGAGGTGTTAAAGCGATTTCGGCGGCTGTTTGCAACTCGCCTAAGGTAATATTACCCAACCCCAAATCTCCTAATTTTTGTGGCAGGCCAATCTCTGCATAAAACTTTAATAGTTGTTGTCGTGAGGCGGTGGCTAGTTGATTGCCTTGCACCATCTCTTCGAGGCGCAGTTGCACCAAAATCCCATAGGCGACTTTTTCGCCGTGGATGCTACTGTGTCCGGCAATGTGGGTTAAACCATTATGGACTGCATGGGCAGCGACTGTACGGCACTGCGCCCCACCTAGTCCACCGATGACACCAGCAAGTAAAACTGTGGCATCCACAACTTCCCGCCAAGCTTCACTACCTGGTTGTTGTAAGGCAATTGCCGACTTTTGGAATAAAATATCGCGTAAAACTCGTGCTTGTTGGACTGCGGAGATAATTAAAGTTTGTTCTAGATGCCCACTACTAACGGAAGCTTCATACCATTTAGCGATCGCATCCCCAATCCCTGCCACTAGTGTATGTTGTGGTGCTGTTTGAATCAAGTCGTAGTCAAGTATCAGTAAGTCGGGACAGCGAGATAAAGCCACATCGTAAAGAAACGCCCCGTCCTCAGAATATACATTGGATAACGCCGTCCAAGCGGCACAGGTAGCGGCTGAGGTGGGAATTGTGGCTACAGGTAAATCTAACTGATGGGCAACTAATTTCGCTGTATCTAACGCTTTACCCCCACCAATGCCGATAATGGCATCGGCTTTATGTTCTTTGGCTGCTTTCCTCAAGGCTTTTAAGCTAGCTTCCGCGCAATCTGCACCGTAGGAGGCTTGGGCAACGTGCAGATTCTGGGCTTCTAAAATTGGTTGCAGACTCTCTTGGCTGATAGCAACGGTGCTATTACCTGCCACAATTAAAGGACGACTGCCCAACTTGGCAATTTCTGTGGCGGCTACCTGCAATATATTAGAGCCACGGATTACTTTTGCTGGGGAAACCGCGAGGGTGATTAATGAACTAGCAGTTTGAGTAGACAAGGTTTGATTAGATAATTGATTAGGCATATACTCTAGTTTGCCAAAAACCTTGATATATCTTCATAAAATTAGACTAATTAGAATTCATATCGGTTTCCCCAAAGAAGGGAAATGCTTGTCAGAACATAATTAGCGGGGTTGCCTGAAATTAAATATTGCCCATTATCCTTAAATTCTGAACTACCAAACTTTTGAATAAACATATAGTAATTAACAATACCACTGTCAGAATACTCAGCCAAAGTATTGTTATTCATGTCACCGCATGGATTAGGAAATAGAATTTACACCTTTCATCATCCATGAATGATTGGTTGATTAAATTTAGGTAAATAATATCTTAATCTAAAAATAACAAAAATTGTATATGAAAATACAAAAAACTTATGCACTCGTTATACGTGGTGAAAAAACATAATACTTGCTGTTTGCGGGGTGTTCAGCCCGTGCTGAGTTAAACTCAGCACTTTTGATGTTAAGCTTCTGTTGGTGGTAATTGGGCAAATTTCTCTGGATATATTTCCACAGATATCTGAGTATCTTCTCGACTAGCGAGCGATCGCTTAACTTCTCCAAGGTAAATTGGTATTGTTAGCCCTGGTTCTGGGTGAATCAGAGTACGAGCGCGAATTGTCACCTTGTCATCATTCCTGCCACCAGAACGCCCAAAAGAATTGAGATTGCTGGCTACTTGTAATAAAGTTGCTTCTACTTCCGCAGGGGAAATTTTGGGAGATAGGGAGATTACTGCTTGGTTTGAGCCATTATCGTAAACTAGCGTGTACTTGACAGCCCCAGGAATCACAGTACGACTCAAAGGAACTATTGAAAGTCCAAATAAACCAGCAGTTAGCACCAACATAAAGCCAGTCGTACCCACTAGCCGAAAGCGGATGCCCCATTTGAATAAGAAGGCTAATATTGCCAAAACTGCAAATACCACAGTGGCAATACCAGACCATTGAGTATATTTCAGAAATTCAGCCGTTGTGAGCATACAGATTGGCTACTTAGGTGTTTTTAGTTGATCACGGACACACCTATTTTACTGGAGTAGTGCAATGAGTAATGAGTAATAGGTAATTGGTAATTGGTAATGAGTGGATTATCTTTTCCTTTGGGGGGGTTTTCTCCTCTGCTCTCTGCTCCCCTGCTTTAATATATAAAGCAATAGTTTAGAAATCTTAATAATAATGACTTTAAAGGCTCAACCGCCAGCAGCTACGGCGATCGCTAATTTTGATAAATTAGTATGGACTTGGCGTAATTACAAAATTCAGTACACAGTCATGGGTACTGGACAGCCATTAGTCCTAGTTCATGGTTTTGGTGCTTCCATCGGACATTGGCGCAAGAACATTCCCGTTTTGGCAAATGCTGGCTACCAAGTCTTTGCAATTGATTTGTTGGGTTTTGGTGGTTCTGACAAAGCAGCAATTGATTACAATGTTGATGTTTGGGTAGAACTGCTAAAAGACTTTTGGACAGCCCATATTCAACAACCAGCCGTATTTATCGGTAATTCCATTGGCGCACTTTTAAGCCTGATAGTATTGGCAAAACATCCAGAGATTACATCTGGTGGTGTTTTAATCAACTCAGCAGGTGGTTTGAGCCATCGCCCCCATGAACTGAACCCACCACTACGGATTGTGATGGACACATTTAATCGAGTAGTGCGATCGCCCATTACAGGCAAATTTGTCTTTAACCGTATCAGACAAAAAGCTCAAATTCGCCGCACACTCTACCAAGTTTACCGCGATCGTACAGCCGTCACTGATGAGTTAGTCGATTTACTTTACACCCCATCCTGCGACCCTGGAGCGCAGCAAGTTTTCGCCTCCATCCTCACAGCACCTCCTGGCCCCACACCAGAGGAACTATTACCCCAAATAGAACGTCCTTTACTAGTGATTTGGGGCGCTGACGACCCGTGGACACCAATTACAGGGGCGAAGATTTACGAGCAAGCCCAGGAGAGTGGTCAAGACATAACAATTATTCCCATTCCTGGTGCTGGTCATTGTCCCCACGATGAAGTCCCCAATGTAGTCAATGCCCAGATTATTGATTGGTTGGCGCAAAGGAAATAAAAACTCTTACACAGCAGGGGAGTAAGGAGAAAATAAGAATTAATTATTCATATCCTCTTTTTAACGCCCCACTCCATAGCGAGATTAAGGCAGAATGGCAGGTAACAATCTGGGTGAGTATTTATAATTCTTTGATTGCACCTTGACAAAATCAAACTCAGGTGGTGTGTATGGAGCTTGATGTGTTTAATAAAGGAGCAATTCCCTTAATTAATCATCCAGATTGTTCTGCTTTAGGTTATCAAGTTATTCGAGAACTGGGACGGAACCGAGAAGAAGGTCGCATCACTTATTTAGCTCATCATCATCAGTCTAAGCAACAGGTAGTAATTAAAGAATTCAGTTTTGCTCATACTTATACTGACTGGTTTGGTTTTACAGCTTATGAAAGTGAAGCGCAAATCTTACAAAAACTAAATCATCCCCGCATACCCCGCTATCTGGATTCTTTTGCAACGCAGACAGCTTTCTATTTAGTACAGGAATATAAACACGCTCTACCCTTAAGCTCAAAACGCAGTTTCCAAGCAGAAGAAATTAAACAAATAGCTGTGTCAATTTTAGAAATTTTGGTGTATTTACAGCAACGAATTGACCCAATTATTCATCGAGATATCAAACCAGAAAATATTTTAGTTGATGACCAACTGAATGCTTACTTAGTAGATTTTGGTTTAGCTAGGGTACAGGATACAAAAATAGCTCTCACCAGCTTACTAACAGGAACACCAGGCTTTATACCACCAGAGGAACAATCAGGCTATTCTTTATCATTGGCTTCAGACTTATACAGTGTAGGGGCGACACTAGCTTGTTTACTTGCTAATATCCGTTCTGTAGATATTGGTAAGTTAATTAACAGTAAGGGTTATTTTGATTTTCAAAAACTAGATTCTCCCATCGATTTACGCTTCCGCTCCTGGTTAATGGGCATGGTGGAACCCAAGTGGCAATATCGCTATACTAATGCTGCGGATGCTTTGGCAGCACTCCAGCCTATTCAAGTTACTGGTAATGCCACAGCTATGGAAATATTAGCCACAGTCATCAAGTTGAAATATCAAACTACAGTTTTGTGTTTAGCAATAATTGGGGTGCTAGCAGTCGCCGGGGCTACTTTGATACTGTCTCAACAAGGCGGAACTGCTCAACAGTTACAAGAGGCGAGGAAATCAGAAGTTTTGTAATTATAGACACGATTAATCGCGTCTCTGCACAATTGTCTTATTCTCCCCTAGCCTCTAATATCTACCACTGGGCAGAAGTAAAATATCTACAATTTCCCCGACAGTCAAACCCCAACCCGCCAAAACAGTTAAAATCCAAAACGAATCTATTTTTTTGAAGCCGGCAAAACGCAGTTCTAAATCAGCTAAAAGAGTGGTTGCTATAGGAATAAGAAATAAACTCAATAACATTGACCAAGTTGCAACTAAAGCAATAGATGCACTTAAGACTATAACTACTACTAAAGTTCGAGAACCAAAGGAAACTATGCTTTCTAACCAAGAAATACTCTTGCGGACTACAGCTATAGCAATAGTAGCGATAAAAGCTCCGACTAACCAAACAATGTGATGCGCGGCAAGATACCACCCCAAGAGGGCATAAGCTAACCAAAGTAGTACTAGTGGCATCACAGGAATTTTTTGAAAATATCCTATATTCATAGTTCCTATGCTTATGAAGAATGCTGAGTTGAAAGCGCTAAATTAAAAGACTACTCATCTTTGTGTGGGGGATGCTACGCGAACACAGAGAATACCAATAAGGGTATCGTCAAGGTTGGGGTAGTTACATAAGTACGAAGGTACCAAGTAATTCTTACTCTGTTCAGAAATCTGTAATTTGGACTGAGTATGGTAAAAATAATGTTAGTCTTTTATCATATATTAATAGAACTAAATTGATATATTACTAACTCAAATGAGTATTTTGTTAAAAAACATATTATAACTTTAGATAAATTCAAAATAGTAGTTTTAATTTAATAAAAAATAATAGTTATTTAGAAAGAATATATTAATTTTCAACTTCTAGCATTTTGATGGCTGACTTTAACCAGTCAATATAAGTTTCCTCACGACGCACGATTAATTCCACCATTAGCCTATGGATTAATTGCTCACGAATCCCCAATTCGTCTTCAACAGGTGGAAAATTGATGGCTTCACAACTACTGATTTTTTCATCGTGAGCTGCTAGCTGCTGTTGTAGTAGACTAGCGATCGCCTCATTCGATAACTGAGCTGCAAAAAATAATTGTACAAGTAAAGGTTCTCTGACTATAGGCAAGGGCTGGGGGGATTGCAACCACCTTACAAACTCGGTTTTGCCCATTTCTGTGAGACTATAGACTTTACGGTTGGGGCGATCGTGCTGAATCTCAACATGGCAATTAATCCAACCCTGCTCAAACAGCTTATCGAGCGTCTTATAAATCTGCCCTTGATCGGCTGGCCATAAGTGAGCAATACATTGATCGAAACAATTTGTCTTGAGGTCGTAACCTGTCATATCTTCTTTTTGTAGGAAACCGAGGATTATATAAGCCAAGGACATAGACGGTTTTCCGAAAATAAAGTAGTAAATACTGTCTTTGATAGCTCCTATATTGATTATGCTAATATATGAATATTCATATATAAAAAACAAATGCCAAAACGAAAGCATTCTCAACAATAATATTTACTTTGTTGATTGCAGACAAAGAGTTTGCGCTATATTTTCGGAAATTACAGACCACAAATCCATCATACACAAAGCATAATTGAATGGATGACTAATTTCCTGATATGGCATTTAACAAAGTAGTTTGATGAGAAGCGTTTGTGATGCCAGCCTGAACAGAAATTTCAGCTATTAAAGAATATCGTAATGGGAGGATCGATTCCATTGACTTCTAACACGCTTTTACAACGTATAAATCAACATCAGCACCTCAAGAATTTACGAAACAAATTACTCAAGCTACATAAGGTTTTGCTAGATAAAGAACGCATTACCTATGAACAAGTGAGTGGCAGAATATCAAGTGGAGAATTTTTGCAACTTGTAATTAGCCATGAGCAGTTTGCTTGGTTACATAGTATTTCCGAGGTGATTGTTCAAATTGATGAAATCCTCACAGCAGATGAACCCATATCGCCAGATAACGTCAAAAACTTGATTGTCGATATCCGTACTTTACTCTCGCCATCAGAAGAGGGAAATACATTTGCTAGAAAATACTACACTGCACTGCAAGGTGAACCCAGTGTGGTTCTAGCACACGCAGAAGTTTCACAACTGCTTGCATTTGCTTGAGGACATATAAGCAGTCACTAGACATTTGATGATAGGTAGGGTTCATACTTGATTTTTGAGATACAAGTAAGCATTGTCTTAGAAAACCATCATCAGGAAAGCGGTGGCTGTTCTCCACGTTAGATTGAAGAACCTGAAAGAATTCAAAAATAAAAAAGCACTGTGAGATATTTCACGGTGCTTTTCTCTATCTACAGGAAGAATACATCAGAGTACTCTGCTGTGTAGGATATTCACAACTAAACATTCAAAGCGTCTCAGCTAAAGCAATAGTCATATAAGTGAGGAAAATTTCAATTGTTCAGAGCAATAAAGCAAGTGGTCTGATATTTATGACTCAATGCTTCGCCATAACTCAAGAATTTTCATGTTCCTGATGATTATGAGTATGTCTTTCGGTTTCTAGAAGTCGTGACATAAACACATCCGGTTTTCTACTCACAACTGAGACAACTTTATCAATGGCAACTACTTCGCTGACTTTGACAATCATTTCCCACAAAGTATCTTCCTCCGTGTCTTTGTTGTGAGTTCTATGTTTAAAGCACAACAAATCATCCCAAATCCCAATAATGGTTGCGTAATACCATTTATCTCGTATCAGTATCCAGATTTCTTTCTCTAGGTAAGTTTGTAGAATAGATTTCACAATTAGTGCAGTAGTAGTAAAACGATGTGCTAAATACTATGTGGGTATGAAACACTAGCACAATCGTAAAAATGCGTAACTTGCCGGATACTTTACTAACAGTAATACGGAAGAACCGCTATTTATAATTTTGCGTAATCTTTACAATGTACTTAGGATTGAATTTGTGACTCTATTTCTCTTTTGAATACTGTTACTTAGGAAATGAAAGTTTTATAAATAATTAAAAAATTCCTCTGGTACTAATATCAGTTCACCAGATTTGAAGCGGTCAATATCTATCCATATTGCTCTATGTTTATGATGCTCAGATTCATAAAATACTAAGCTCTCCAACTGATAAAACTTGGGATCAGTGAAATCACATTGATAAAGCTGAATAATTTCATGTCCCCTTCTAGCATTAAATGTAAATAGGTTTTCTATGCAACCTAGATAGCGAATATTTGTTAATTCTGCCTGAATTTCTTCTTGAAATTCCCTTTTCAAAGCTGCTAGACTGGTTTCGCCAAAGTCCACACCACCACCTAAAGCACGATAAAAAGTTGATTGCTTGACGGGGTCGTAGCCTTCGGAGACAAAAATGCGGTTACCGTTTTGAACCAATCCTAAGACTATTACCCGAATTTCGCCGTGTTTAGTCATTTTTAGATTAATTATCGTAAATAGAGTGAGGGCGACTGTCACTATCTTCGACCGGCCAATTTTCATTCTCGCCGCCGATGTAAAATTCTTCAATAGTGACGTATTCTTCACTTAGTTGAGTGAGAGCATTGATTAAAATATCAATGGCGATCGCATCACTAGTTCCCAAATCAAACCAACATCGCGCCCATTGTCCTTCATACTCCAACTCACCCATATTGTGCATCAGCGCCAATAGGCTTTTGTCATAACCCTGCGAATCATAATTCAGGTAACTTAAATCAACCCCAGTTTCTTGTACCTGGAGATTTTCGGCATTAAATGCACCCAATTTCCCTAGATAAAACCAGGAATTAAAAACTTCTTCTACATACTGCTTTTCTCTTTGAGAAGGGATGGTACTAAATTTTAGCCACATCCACACATCAAATTGATCAAATTCACGAAACTGAATGTGCATTTTTCTGTAAATTGAACTCACATCAAATAAGCATATCAGGGGATTGGGGATTGGGGATTGGGGATTGGGGACTGGGGACTGGGAATAAACAATCTCTATGTATGCTAACTAAATACACAATTTTTAAGTTCGTAGCAACACCTCTTAAGAAAACTCAGCGTACCTCCCTTTGGGTTCACCAGTCGCCTGCGGTTCGCGTAAGCGTCTCGTAAGAGAGGGAAACCCTCCCGCAGCGCTGGTTCACCGCGCTTAACCTTGCGTACCTCTGCGTTTAAAAACACTATGCTTTTAAACAAAGCTGTACTACTCAACAAGATAAACTAAAATCATCTTTTTTCTGCATCTTCCCTTAACCCAACAATCAATATGTCACAGTTATTCCCTGGAGAAGTCTTTGCTAATACTGCTGATTTTGACACCGGGATTCGCCAGTTATTACCTCGCTATAACGAGATGCTGGAAGTGATTAGTCGTTGTCTACCTTTGACAAGTCGTCGCATTTTAGACTTAGGTTGCGGTACAGGCGAACTTAGTCTCAAAATACTCCAACGCTGTCTCGATGCTCAAGTCATTGCTTTAGATTATTCACCCCGAATGCTGGAATTTGCCCAAAATAAAATCGTCGCATCTGGGTATAAAGAACGTTGGACAGGTTTACAAGCTGACTTTGGCGACTGGGCTATCAATCCTGAGACATTGAATATTGGTAATGAATTTGATGCTTGTGTATCATCTCTAGCAATTCACCATCTCTATGACGACATGAAGTTACGGCTATTTCAGCGCATCGCTGCTAGCCTTACACCAAACGGTTGTTTCTGGAACGCAGATCCCACCTTACCAGAATCACCCACCCTTGCAGAAATTTACCAAGCAGCGAGAGAAGAATGGGTAAGTGAACAGGGAAGCAATTTTACAGAAGTCCGCGCTAAGGTTGGTGATAGCAGCCCCCAAGGATACTCCAATCCAGACCAACTCGCTACTTTAGATACCCATTTGCAAATGCTGACAAAATCTGGGTTTAAGACGGTAGCAGTACCTTGGAAATATTATGGTTTAGCCGTTTTTGGCGGTTGGGTACAGTAAAATTAATGCGGAGTCATCAGTTAATAGGACTTACGCATCTGTCATATTTTTCCTGTAGGGTGTGTGACGCAGCGAGAAGACTTGAACGTAGTTATGAGACTTATAGCGTCACGCACCAACGACCAATTGTGACACTTGCGTAAATCCTGGTTAAAAATCAAGTAACGAAACGCCATAACTGGTTTGATATCATTTCTTGATGAAGATGCACTTTATTCTGTACTGTAGAGACGTTGCATGCAACGTCTCTACATCATTTATTTGGCGCAACTTCATAGAGAATTGGTACAACGTAGGCTTACTTATACCGTAAACCCCTTAACTATCACGAGCGCACTTAATTTGTATAAATGATAAAGCTAAATTTTTTGTATCCTTGATGCTATCTACTCAGCAAATTACCTATTAAACTTGTTTGGATATAGTTATTGAGTTAACGGGTAAGACAGATTTTGCATCAAAAATGAATAAATATTTAATCAATCGTCTACTAGTTGCTATCCCCACACTAATTGCTATTAGTCTGGTTATATTTACTATTTTGGCATTAGCTCCCGGTGATCCAATGGGTGAATTTGCCCTGAATCCTTCCATCACAGCAGAGGTGCGGGAAAATATCAAAAGGTCTTTAGGATTAGACCAACCAATTCATATTCGTTACTTCAAGTGGGTGATAGCTTTTGTGCGTGGGGATATGGGCTATTCTTTCACTAGTCGCAGTCCTGTAATTGATTTAATTCTGCAACGTCTACCGACAACATTATGGGTAGTTGGTGCTGCTTATTTACTAGGTGCAATTCTCGCTATTCCTTTAGGCGTGATTTCTGCCCTTAAGCGCCATACAGTTATTGATCATGTTTTAACTACTTTAGTATTTTTCGGCTTTTCTCTGCCGACTTTCTTCACAGGTTTACTATTTATTATTATCTTTAGTATTCAATTGAAATGGTTGCCTTTTATTTATAACAGTACATTACAAGTAAAAGATTGGCAGAGTTTTATCGCCCAAATCCAACAATCTATTATGCCAATTTCTGTATTAGCACTTTGGCAAACAGCTATGCTAATGCGCTTTGTCCGTTCAGAAATTTTGGAAAATATCCACCAAGATTATGTTCGGACTGCTTATGCAAAAGGATTATCCAAATTTGTAGTGATTCGACGGCATATTTTACGAAATGCCTTAATTCCTGTAGTCACATTAATAGCATTGGATATTCCTAGCGTGTTTACAGGTGCTTTGGTCACAGAAAAAGTTTTTCGCGTTCCTGGTATTGGTGCTTTATTAATTGACTCTATTTATAAAAATGACACGCCAGTGGTGATGGCAATCACCTTTATATATGCAATTTTAATTGTGATATTTAATCTGGTTGCTGATATTCTCTATGGTTTCTTAGATCCTCGCGTTAAATATACAAAATAATTTATGTTAAAACGTTGGTTAAATCGTACTTTCACAATACCTGAAATATCAATTACAAGTACTACTGCTGGACAAGAAAGCCTCACTCAAGAAGCATGGCGAAAGTTTCGCGGTAATCGTCAGGCTATGTTGGGTGCTGTAGTATTACTGATTATTGTTTTGAGTGTTGTGTTTGGGCCTTTGATTTACTCTGTCCCTATCAATAAAATTGATTTTGCTAAGTCCACCCTACCACCAAGTTGGGAACATCCATTTGGGACTAATGATTTGGGTCAAGATATATTAGCCAGGATTTTGTATGGTGGCAGAATATCCATTGCTGTGGGAGTGTTTTCGATGGTGGTGGCGATAACGTTGGGGATACTCATCGGCGCACTTTCAGGATTTTATGGCGGTTGGTTAGATGTGGTATTGATGCGGTTGACTGATTTGTGTCTGGCTTTACCGCGCCTACCATTATTGTTATTGGTGATATTTTTGTTTCGAGATGCAATTAAGGCGATCGCTGGTGCAGAACTAGGTATATTTGTCTTAGTCGTGCTAGTTATCGGCGGACTCAACTGGATGTCTGTGGCTAGGTTAGTTAGGGCTGGGTTTTTAAGTGTGCGCGAACAAGAATTTGTCACAGCAGCCCGCGCCCTCGGTGCTTCCCCCAGACGGTTAATCTGGATTCATATTTTGCCCAATGTCATCAGTCCGGTATTGGTAGCAGCCACTCTCTCTGTGAGTACCGCCATCGTCACGGAATCTACACTCAGCTTTTTTGGTTTGGGCTTTCCCCCTGATGTCCCCACTTGGGGGCGAATGCTTTACGATGCACAAAACTTTTTGGAGTTTGCACCGTATATGGTGGTTTTTCCAGGGACGGCAATATTTCTGACTGTGTTAAGTATTAACTACATAGGTGATGGTTTACGGGATGCCCTTGATCCTCGATTATCTTAATTAGCTGGGGGATTAGGGATTGGGGATTGGGGATTAGGGATTAGGGATTAGGGATTGGAGACAAATTAAATTCTCTTTCGTTACCCATCACCCATTACCCATTACCCATTACCCAGTCCCCAATCCCCACAATTAGTTAATTCCTTAATTGCACCGGCATAGCCAAATAAGTCATCTTCAAACCACCCAGGGGAGTGAAAATTACTGGTGTGAGATTTTGGTTGATGTGCATTTGAATTTCTGGAGATGGTAGGGCTTTTAATCCTTCCATTAAGTACTTGACGTTAAAAGCAATTTCTATATCTTCTCCGGCAATTTCCGCATTCATCGACTCTCTACCACTACCCATTTCTTGAGCTTCACAAGATAAGGTAAGTTCTTGAGCAGTACTATCAATAGTTAGCTTGACGATATTATTTTTCTGGTCTGCTAGTACAGCAATTCTTTCTAATGTGCTTAAAAATTGTCGGCGTTCAATGGTTACTTGTCGCTCAAATTGGCGGGGAATGAGTTGGCGATAAGCTGGGTATTGACCTTCTAATGTGCGACTAGTTAGACGTTGGTTTTGCCATGCAAATATGACTTGACCTTGGTCTAAATATAACGCTATGGGTTCCTCAGAGGCAGCATTATGAGCCAACATCCTTTCTAGTTCCCGTAAGGCTCTAGCTGGTACTGTTACCTCTAATTGCTGGTCATTATCTTCTAAAGGACGCTCGTTAGTGGTTTCGACTACGGCTAGGCGATGTCCATCAGTAGCAGCAAATTCCAAGGTGTCTTGTTTAACTGTCAGATGCACTCCTGTGAGGACTTGCTTTGTTTCGTCGCCACTGGTAGCAAATAATGAACCCCGCAATCCTTCAATTAAGGAAGTAGCTGTGAGATAAATAGCTGTGGTGTTTTCAATTAAGGGTAATTCGGGAAACTCTTCTGCTCCCATTGCTCGTAATTGATACTTTCCGGTTTTTGGGGTTAGGCTAACTATTAAACCTTCTCCGGTTGCTGTACCGTCGGTGGCTGATTCATCATCTAGGGTAATTTCTCCCTCTGGCAGACGTGAGGTGATATCTACCAATAATTTAGCAGGAAGTGCGATCGCTCCACTTTGCCATACATCAGCATTAAAGCTAGTACGGATACCCAAACTGAGATCAAAGGCTGTTAAGCTTACTTGATTAGTTTCAGCATCAGCTTGTAATAGCACGTTAGCAAGTACTGGATGAGTTGGTCGTGATGGTACAGCACGATTGACTAAGGAAAGGTTGGTACTGAGGTCGCTTTGGGCGCAAACTAATTTCATGGGGAGTGGGGAATGGGGAATGGGGAATGGGTATTTACTTTTGATTAAACTCAGCCTCAAGGCGTGTTCGCGTTAGCGTCCCGAAGGAAGGATTCTTGGTTCAACGAGATAAAATCTTATCTGAATTTGTAACTTTTGAACTGTTTTTCTAGTCGGTTTCATTTTAATACAAGCATTCACAGGACAATCCTGCAATCAAATATAAAAGAGTTTTCTTTGTCTACTGTGCATTTAAATCTGTGGAAAACTTGTGGAAAAACCCTCTATCTTTTCCACAGGGTAATTATACTTAAGCTAATCTTTGCTCAAAAAGTGTCAAGTTTTCCACAAAAAACAGCTATTTTTCCACAGGCAAGATTTAAATTTAATCTATCTTTATACAATTTTTAATATTTTCAAATCATTAATTGCAGTGAGGCTGTGGAAAACGTCGAATTTTTATAATGATGGTTTTCGAGAACGGCTATTCATCTTGATGCGATCGCTCAATTGACGTAAAGTTTGAGATAAACCGCGATCGCTTTCTACTAATTGAGCAATCTTGTCACAACTATATAACACCGTTGTGTGATCTTTCCCGCCAAACTCCTCACCAATTCTAGGGAAACTTAAATCAGTATGTTGGCGCATAAGATACATCCCGATTTGGCGCGCCCAACTAATTTCCCGTCGCCTGGAGTTACTTTTCAGATCTTCAACTGAGATATCAAAATTGTCAGCAATCACCGTGAGAATTGCCTCAGGGGTAGCTTCTATTTTCTCTGTTGGTGACACTAACACTGGTGCAAGATTGGCAACGGTCATGGGTAAACCCCAAATGGAAATATAAGCCAGCGCTCTAGTTAAAGCCCCTTCCAACTCCCGAATATTAGAAGTAAAGTTAGTAGCAATATACTCAATTACATCGCGGGGTAGACGTATTTTCTCGTACTCTGATTTTTTCTGCAAAATTGCCATTCTCGTTTCTAAATCTGGTGCTTGAATATCTGCAATCAAACCCATCGAGAACCGCGAACACAGGCGCTCTTGTAGGCTAGGAATCTGATTTGGTGGACGGTCAGAGGCAATCACTACTTGTTTTCCAGCCTCATGTAATGTATTAAAAGTATGAAAAAACTCTTCTTGGGTGTATTCCTTACCCTCAATAAATTGAATATCATCTACTAACAACACATCAGCAGCTCGATAATGTTCTCGGAAACTCTGCATACTATCGTTACGAATAGCTGTAATCAGATCATTTGTAAACTGCTCTGTGGAAACGTAAAATATCTTAGAATCTGGGCAAATTTCCCAACGGTAATGCCCTATTGCCTGCATGAGATGAGTTTTTCCCAGTCCTACACCACCACATAAAAATAAAGGGTTAAACTCTCTCCCTGGAGATTCAGCCACCGCTAAAGAAGCTGCATGAGCCATCCGATTATTAGCTCCGACGACAAACCGCGAAAATACATACTTCGCATTTAATTCTGTATTCGGTTGCCTGTTTTGATTCGGAGTTTCGTAGATACTATTTGTAGTTGGTAGTTCCCACGCTCCACCCCCACCAATCTCTTCAAATTCCTCGCCTTTAGCCACTGTAATGTAAATTTCTACAGGATGTCCCAAAATACTTTGTACAACATTAGCAATAGTAGTGATGTAATACTTTTGTAACCAATTGCGTGCAAAAGGGTTAGGTGTAATTATTACTAGACAATTATTTTCTAGGCGTTCTGCATTAGCAGTTTTAATCCAAGTTTCAAAGGTGGGGCGAGATAGTTCTATCTGTAGGCGCTCTAGTACCTGACTCCATAAACTGTCAATGGAAATTTCCATCATTTACCACCTTTGCTGCTAATCGTCACAATAGAAGATATAAGCAAGCACCAACTTAGCATTCAGACGCTCTAGACCTGGAACTAGCTTTTGAGTTGTAATCATGTTGGGACAAACCCAGTAGGCAACATCCTAGCACTCACTGACCAACACGGAGAAACAAAGACACATGAAGACATATAATGGCGCACATAACAAGATTTATACTTGGAGTCTGCCCCACAAGGGTGGCAGTAGTGCGGTTTTGATGCTGCTGGGTGGGGTAACAGCTATGTTTTTAGGAAGCTGCTCCCTCCTACCCACAAGGACAGTGCAATCCCAAGCTAATCAATCTCAGCCCCAGTCGAATGACAATAGTCCAGCAATTGTCCCCCCAGCTATTTTTTCATCTACCGGCGACCCTAATTTTGTCGTCGGAGTAGTACAAAAAGTGGGAGGGGCTGTAGTGCGGATTGATTCTGCCAGAACAGTAACTTCCAGAGTTCCAGATGGATTTAATGATCCTTTTTTCCGCCGTTTTTTCGGAGATGGAGTGCAAGCACAACCAAGACAGCGAGTAGAAAGGGGTAGCGGTTCAGGTTTTATTATTAGTTCCTCTGGTCAGATTTTAACTAATGCCCATGTTGTCGATGGTGCTGATGAGGTAACAGTTACCCTCAAAGATGGGAGGACTTTTGATGGTAAGGTACTTGGTGAAGACCCAGTAACGGATGTAGCTGTTATTAAAATAAACGCTAATAATTTGCCAACTGTTGCTGTCGGTAATTCTGAAGTTTTACAACCGGGTGAAGCGGTTATTGCGATCGGTAATCCTCTAGGCTTAAATAATAGTGTTACTTCAGGAATTATCAGCGCCACAGGTCGTTCTAGTACTGATATTGGCGCAAGTGATAAGCGCGTTGACTATCTGCAAACAGACGCGGCGATTAATCCTGGTAACTCTGGCGGCCCCCTGCTCAATGCTCGCGGTCAGGTAATTGGGATGAACACAGCTATTATCCAAGGCGCTCAAGGTTTGGGATTTGCTATTCCTATTAATACTGTGCAGAAAGTTGCTCAGGAATTAATCACTCAAGGTAAGGTAGATCATCCCTATTTGGGTGTACAGATGGCAACCCTCACGCCACAAGTTAAGGAAAGAATTAACGAAAGATTGGGCGATCGCATCAATATTACAGCAGATAGAGGCGTTTTATTAGTTCGTATCGTCCCTGGTTCTCCCGCCGCCGATGCTGGCCTCAGACCAGGAGACATTATTCAAAGTATTAATAACCAATCTGTCACAACCGTTGAAGAAGTCCAAAGAATTGTGGAAAATAGCCAAATAGGTAAACCTTTACAAGTCCAAATAGAACGCAATGGTCGAACAACACAGGTAGCCGTCAGTCCAGCACCTTTACCTGTGCAACGAGAAGGGTAGGGAATGGGTAATTGGTAATTGGTAATTGGTAATGGGGTCAAAAGTCCGCAGTTAAATATAGTTCACGATTAATCAAAATTACCCAAAAAATCTGAAGTTGTTACTATTTACTTAGTATCAGGGCGTGGAGTATTACGATTACCTATTACCCATTACCCAATCCCCAGTCCCCAATCCCCAGTCCCCACATGAATCCCGAATTGCTCCCCATCATTCAATTAGGCAATCCCACATTACGCCAAAAAGCTGCTTGGGTGGAAAATATTCATGATGCAGCTATACAGCAATTAATTGATGACTTAATTGCCACGGTTGCCAAGGCTAACGGTGTGGGAATCGCATCCCCTCAAGTAGCACAGTCTTATCGTTTATTTATTGTCGCTTCCCGTCCTAACCCCAGGTATCCTCATGCTCCAGTAATGGAACCCACTGCCATGATCAACCCTAAGATAGTGGGAAGTTCAACCGAAATAGTCAAAGGTTGGGAAGGTTGTCTTAGTGTTCCGGGAATTAGAGGATTAGTTCCTCGGCATCAAGCAATTGAGGTTGAATACACGGATCGTTACGGAAATTTACAAAAACAAACCTTAACTGATTTTGTTGCTCGTATATTTCAACACGAATTTGATCATCTGGATGGTGTACTGTTTATAGACCGCGTGGAAAGTAATTTAAATATAATTACGGAGGAAGAATACCAAAAAATAGTAGCCAAAGATACAAAATAAAAATTCTTCTTAAGAATGAGAACCAACAAGTTTTTTTAATGTATACTTAACCTATTGTTAACCTAGAAAGCCGGGTGTAGCTATCGAATAAATGGCAAAAACTATTAGTAGTCGTGTAGAGTTAAGTCCGCATCTAACCATATCTTCTGACTTAACCTCTAATCAGCGTCAAACCGATGAAGTAAAAGTGAATACGAATAGCAGTAGATTGGGAGAATATCCCCAGTTGCAACTTTCTGCTACTGGTATGCAGGTTGTACACGCAACGAATGGACGCATACGCATCAAGGCGACTGATGGTAGTTTTAGCGCCAACGTCAAGACAATAACCCAACACTTAAAACAGTATAAAAGTGTCAGAGAAGTTGCTAGCAATGAGCAAACTCTCAGTATGGTAGTCATCTTTGATGAAAATCAACTGTCACTACCGCAGATGTTGGGTATTTTGCAACAACTTAATATTCAAACTTCACAAAATTCACCTTTATCAGACCCCTTTGCTCCTTGGAAATCTGTAGATTTTTGGAAAGAGCAAACTGTTTCATTTATCCCCTTAATGACAGGTTTGGCGGTGACGGGAGGGTTAGGAGTTAGTGGTTTAGCGGCGATTCCTCTCTATATGATTACGGCAGATGCAACTCGGCTAGTAATTGACTATCTAGAACCGCAAATTACGGGTTCAGATGCAGTCAAAGAGTCGGCAAAAGCTGTGATAGTAACTGAAGAAAGTAAGCCAGAGAGCGCAGGAAATAGAATTACTAAGACAACAATTAAGTCTGCGAAAGTAACTTATAGTATTGTCCATGAAATTCCTGGTAGGATTAGGTTTCATATACCTCAAATAGCTAGCGATCGCGCCTATGCAAAGCGTCTGGAAAGGCTATTAAAAGTTGATCCTTTGGTTAACAATGTGCGGATAAATGGTGATGCAGCATCTTTGGCGATCGCTTATCAAAGTGGTAAGGTAGCTACATCTCATTGGGTGAGTCTGATGGAATTAGCCATGCAGACAACCCCCCCTACACAACCCATAACAACAATCAATCAGTCAGCAGATATAGCCGTAGAAAAATTGAGTCCAACTTCACCAACGTTGGCAGCAGCAGTTAGTCAGCCAACTCAGCCAACAGAAACAGAATTTTCCCCCAGCGCCGACCAAACCCTAAATATTTCTAATTTCTGGGTTGATATGAAGCCTGCCGCATTATCCTATTCTTTAAACTTTATAGCTAACTTGCCGTTGTAGAACGTTCCCAAGTCAGGAACAATGGAGGAATCAAAATGGATGATTCTGCATCCTCATCATCAGATGCTGTCCCGCGACCGCCGCGCCACAATTGCACACATCCCATAAAAGTATTTTATAGTGTTACCTACGCCCTACCCGGACAAGTAGCATTTTGTATTCCGCGAATTAGTGAAGATCCAAACTACTTGCAACATCTACAAAGGTTGTTAGCAAAGGAAACAGGGATTACCACGGAGGAAGTTAATCTCGCTACAGGGTCTTTAGCAATTGCTTACCAGTCTGGACTAATGTCTGATATTGAGATGCGAGACCATCTAGCTGGTCTAATTCAGGCTGCTGATATGACGGATGATACAGAATTAACACCTAAATCACCAGTCAT
The DNA here is from genome assembly GCF_963920875.1 of Anabaena sp. CCY 9910. NCBI lineage: Bacteria > Bacillati > Cyanobacteriota > Cyanophyceae > Nostocales > Nostocaceae > Anabaena > Anabaena sp. CCY 9910. The sequence goes on from NZ_CAWUDJ010000003.1 coordinate 216,121, forward strand.
AGAACCAGTAACTTCATCCTCTCCCCCTCAGTCTGTCACTCATTCACAACCAACTGAGCAACAAATAAAAGTAGCTCATAGCGTTGTTCATGCGATCCCTGGACGAGTGCGGTTTCATGTCCCGCAAGTCGCTACAGATCCAGCTTACGTCCAACGTTTAGAAGCTTTACTTCAATCAGACCCAGTAGTGATCAGTGAGCGAATTAATCGGGAGGCTGCTTCTGTGGTGATTATTTACAAACCAGGAAAAGTACAAAGGCCAAAACAGCAATTGCAAAGTATTTTCGCAGTCGCAGTTGCACACTTTTCCAGTCTGATTCAATCTGCGGCAACTGCCAAGATATCCAGTCGTGTATAAAAGCAAATCTGCATTCTCTCAGGGTCAGAGGCTAGATGTGCATTTGTCTTCCTCCCCAGCAGTTTCCAAAAAACAAGCTTATCCAACATATTTTGAGATTTAAGAAATGGCAAAAATGACAGTTCAACTAGCGTCGCTTCCTGTGAAAGAGTCTTATTTGACATTGGAAGAAAAGAGTGGGGAAGTATCTATAACTTCCCTACCTTACAAGACTGTAGGGGAACAAAACAGCAGAGTAGCGATAACTTCTGCTCAAGTACAATCCTCTAAGAAAATTCCCCATGTCACTTATAGTGTTGTCCATGCAATTCCGGGTAGGTTGCGGTTGCGTGTACCTCGCTTACGCAACGATCAAGACTATGGACAACGGTTGCAGACTTTACTGGAAGCTGATCCCCTGGTGACAACTGTCAAAATTAAGCCAGCAGCCGCATCCTTAGTTGTTAACTATAAAGCAAATGCTGTAACTGATGCCAAGATGCGATCGCGCCTTAGCTGTCTGATGATAGCTGCAAGTGATCCTGGGATCGTCTTGTTGAATCCCAAAAAAGCATCTCCACAAGAAGAGGAAAAGCCTTGGCCGGGAATGCAGCTTTCGGTTTTAGCCACTGGTTTGGCGGTGCTTGGGGGGCCTTTAGGGGTAGCGGTTCCACCAATTGTCACGGCGGGAACCATTGCTCTAGCAACCTTACCCGTCTTTAAAAGAGCAGTAGATGGAATTGTTAAGGAACGCAAGTTAAGTATAGACTTTTTAGATTTTATTGCGATCGCCATTACTACAGTCCAAGGTCAGTTTCTCACCCCATCCCTGATGCTGAGTCTAATTGAAATTGGGGAAAATATCCGCGATCGCACTGCTCGTTCTTCCAAAATGCAAACATTGGATCTCCTGGGTTCATTGGGTCAATTTGCTTGGGTAGAACGTGATGGTGAAAAGGTGCAAATCCCCATCCAACAAGTGTTACCAGGAGACACTGTGATTGTCTATCCAGGGGAACAAATACCCATAGATGGAACTATCCTTAGAGGTAAGGCTTTACTTGATGAACAGAAGCTAACAGGTGAATCTGTACCCATTTTGAAAAAGCAGGGACAGTCTGTATTTGCTTCAACCTTAGTACGAGAAGGACAAGTATATATTTTAGCTGAGCGCATCGGTAATGATACGCGAGCAGGGCAGAGTATCAAACTGATGGAAGAAGCCCCTGTCCACGATACTCGGATGGAAAATCACGCCACCAGAATCGCCGAAATTGCAGTAGTGCCAACATTGTTACTAGGGGCAGCCGTATTTGCCGTCACCCGTAACCCAGTCAGGGTTGCCAGCATTCTTACCCTCGACCTGTGTACAGGAATTCGCGTATCTATTCCCACAACTGTTTTAGCTGCTCTTTCCTATGCAGCACGGCAAGGGATACTCATCCGCAGTGGTCGCGCCTTAGAGCAGTTAGCAGAAATTGATACTATTGTATTTGATAAAACAGGCACACTCACCCAAGGGGAAGTCGCCGTAATTGGCGTTGATAGTTATAGTCCCGAAGTTGCCAACGATCGCATATTAGCGATCGCCGCCGCCGCCGAACAGCGTTTAACCCACCCAGTAGCCGAAGCTATAGTCCGCTATGCAGAAGCCCAACAAGTAGTGATCCCCAGCCGCCGTAAATGGGATTATAAACTCGGTTTGGGTGTGAAGGCAGAAATTGACGGTGAGACTGTTTACGTCGGTAGTGAGCGCTTTTTACGTCAGGAAGGCGTTGATATGGAAGCCCTCAACGGCAATGGACAAAAAGCCACATCAGTGATTTATGTCGCCAGCAACGGGAAACTTCAAGGTAAAATAAGATATAGTGATATTCTCCGCCCTGAGAGTCGAGAAGTAATTTCCCAACTCATGACGGTGGAAGGTGTGGAAGTCCATATGCTCACCGGCGATAACAAGCGTACGGCCATGACTGTGGCGGCAGAATTGGGAATTGCACCAGCACACACCCATGCAGAAGCTTTTCCCGAACAAAAAGCAACGGTAGTCCGTGGACTGCACGAACAAGGTAAGACGGTTGCATTTGTTGGGGATGGAATCAACGATTCGCCAGCTTTAGCCTACGCTGATGTTTCCGTGTCCTTTGCCCACGGTTCGGAAATCGCCCGTGAAACAGCCGATGTGGTGCTAATGCAGAATGACCTACATGGATTATTAGAAGCAATTGCGATCGCTCGTCAAGCCAAAAGTTTGATTCGCCAAAACACCGGCATCGTCGCTATCCCCAACTTGGGAGCCTTATTGGTAGCGGTGTTGTTCGGTCTCAACCCATTAGCAGCCACAGTAGTCAATAATGGCTCAACAATAGTTGCTGGAGTGAACGGTTTACGCCCCATCCTCAAGCAATCCCCAAAAAAAGCTCTCCCAGCAGAGAGATGAAATAGCTCATCTAGCTAAGTTAGCCTAGACAGCTTTCATACAAATTTTCAAACAAATTACTGGAGGAATTAATCATGCCTAAAATCACTGATTTAGTTGAAGAAGCCGGCGCACCTGGACTTATTGCAGGTATTGGCGCAGTACTGTTAGCACCCGTTCTCATTCCGGTTGTTGCAGGTATCGGTAAACCCATCGCCAAATCAATCATCAAAGGCAGTCTTGTAGCTTATGAAAAGAGCAAGGGAGCTTTTGCAGAACTGGGTGAAACCTGGGAAGATATCGTAGCTGAGGCTAAAGCTGAACTAGCAGAAGATAAGGAAACACCAGCATTTGAGGCTGCTAGCACTATCGATAGTTCCTCTGATAATGGCGTGTAGATTAGTCAATTTCGTTTCTATAGAAGCGATTTGATTTATCGAGATATTGATGAGATGGGTAATCTTCCCATCTCTAAAATTCCTCAATAATTAACCGCCGATGAAAGTCTTTGATATCTAGTTCCTATTGCCGAAACCTCATTAGTAGGGTGCGTCAGAGGGTTCAAGTGTTGTCAATAAACAGATTCTTGATATCTGACGCACCCTACACGACATATATCATGTGACACTTTCGTAAGTCCTAAAGATATTTATATTTGAGAAATTTGCTATTCAAGCACTAGTTTTATATAGGACTAGTATTTGATTTTTGAAATATAGGTAGGGTGGGCAATGCCCACCGTACGATGGTTGTGGTGGGCATTGCCCACCCTACAGATACTCAAATATTTTCAATAATCAAATCGGATTCCTATAGAACTTGTGAATAAACACTAATAATCAAGCAAGTATCAGTTTGGAGGGTGGCTCATGTTGACCAATAGTCATGGTAATCTCACGAAAATGCCAAAAGTTAAACAGAAAATCAACTTCAATACGCCATCCTTACCTATATCTACAAAAATTATTAGTGATACCCCAGGAAGATTAAGGTTGAGAATTGCTCACTGTCACCGTCAAGCGGAAACAATGGCACATATTGCTCATACATTAGACGCACAAGCTCATATTGACGAGGTGCGGACTAATGTCGATCATGGCAGTATTGTCATTAAATATAGTGACAAAAATGGCACCGTGGATGATGTCTTCGCAACCTTGAAAGATTTAGGAATTATTTTTGGCGAGATTACACAAGGTAGCACCGAAGCAGCGACGACAGTATCCAGTGCGGTTGTAGATTTGAATAAACGAGTCAGACAAGCAACCGATGGCGTTGTTGATATTCGTTTTCTTTTCCCCTTAGGACTTAGTATTTTGGCTGTGAGACAGCTAATTATTAAAGGTTTGCAATTTGAAATTATCCCCTGGTATGTGTTGGCTTGGTACTCTTTCGATAGTTTTATAAAACTGCATGGAATTACGCCACAAAAACCCAGTACTGAAACTGGGGAATAGGTATTGGCGACTGGGGACTGGGATAAATTAATAACTTCTCCTAATTTTTCTAGCCCCTAACCTCTAGCCTCTAAACCCTAACCCCTAACTTCTAAAATTAACTAAATACACGGTGTTGCAAGGAAGGCATTTGGCGACGGACTTGTTCTAGGCGTGAAGGGTTGATTTCGGCGATCGCAATTCCTGGTTTGTCCCCGGCATCAGCTAAAATTGTTCCCCAGGGATCGATAACCACAGCGTGTCCGTGGGTGAGGCGGCGACCGTAGTTATTACCTGTTTGAGCAGGTGCAATTACATAGGCTGTATTTTCAATAGCCCTGGCTTGCAGTAAAACTTGCCAGTGGTCTTTACCTGTAAAAGCAGTGAAAGCAGCAGGTATAAAAATGATATCTGTTCCCTTGTCTGATAGATGGCGGTAGAGTTCTGGGAAGCGGACATCGTAACAAATAGAAACGCCGATATTGCCTAAATGTTCTGAGAAATGGACAGGGGGTAATTGCTGACCGGCGACAACAGTGCTAGATTCGCGGTAAGTGTTACCATCAGGAACATTGACATCAAAAAGGTGTACTTTATTGTAGCGAGCAAGTTCTTCACCACTGGGACTGACGAGAATAGTGGTGTTATAGACTCTACCTGTATCACTTACTGGTACGGGGAAACTACCACCTAACAGAGTCACTTGGTAGCGCTGCGCCATTGTTTTAATAAAAATCTCACTTTCACGAGCGATCGCTTCTGCTTGAGCCAGTTTATCCTGTTCTTCACCCATAAAAGAAAAATTTTCTGGCAAACCCACTAACTCAGCACCCCGACGCACCGCCAGATCAATTAATTCTTCCGCTTGTGCCAAATTCTTGTGTAAATCAGGCACACTGGTCATTTGAATAGCAGCAGCTAAATAAGACTTCATAGACTTAAAAAAACAGTAGAGTTGTGTGAGATAGATACTTAAATATACCGTTAGTTGGGGGTATTGGGGGCTGGGGATTGGGTACTGGGTACTGGGGATTGGGGATTGGGGATTGGGTACTGACCACTGACAACCGACAACTGACCACTGACCACTGACAACTAACTATTCAATCATCCTACGGGCTATAGCCAACTGAACCCACTCAAGGTAAGTTGTTATCAAACTTTGATAAAAGCGCATTGCTGTGGATACATCTATTTTGATTCAAACTTTTATTGCTGTGTTCGTCTTAGCAGATGCGATAGGTAATATACCCATAGTTTTAGCTTTGACCAAGGGTATGGAACCGGAGGATAGGAATAGAGTAATTGATAAAGCGAGTATTGTGGCGATCGCAGTTCTATTACTATTTGCCTTTGGTGGTCAATATATTTTGACTTATTTAGAAATCAGCATGGCATCTTTACGGGTAGCTGGGGGGCTGTTGTTGCTGTTAATTGCTTTGCAAATGCTGCGGGGAGAATTGGAGACACCAACCATCGAAGAAGGAAGGGATGTGGCGATTACACCCTTGGCTTTACCATTGTTAGCCGGGCCGGGTACGCTAACAACAGTGATGTTATTCATGTCTAAATCCCAAAGTCCACATTTGGCTGTAGTGTTAGGGATTTTAGCGGCGATGTTTGTCACTTGGTTGATTTTGCGCTTGGCAAATCCCATAGAAAAACGGATTGGTTTAGAAGGCGGGGTAATTGTCACCCAGCTTTTAGGTTTCCTCTTGGCGGCATTGGCTGTGGAGATTGGTAGTACAGGGATTCGGGAGTTATTTTTGCAGTGAGATGATTCTTTACTTATGGGTAATTAAGAATACGTTCTTAGGACTTACGCACACGGTTTGTCTGTTGAGAACGGGTGTAAGGGTGTAGGGGTGTAAGGGTGTAAGGGTTTCAAACATTTATACACACCAGTTTGCTCAAGTCGGGAAAACCTCCCACTCAACTGGCTCCCCTATACCCCTATACTCTTCTCCAAACCCTTGATATTTCGTTTTCATGCGTAAGTCCTAGTTCTTATCAATCACCCATTATTAATATTTCAAATTAAACCTTCCGACTCGGCAAATTTCCGTAACCGTGGCAGACACTGACGCTGATAAAAACTACTCAATGTAGGAATTGCCAGCCCAAATTGCTCAGACAATTCTTTCCAACTTACTTCCGGAGGTAAGCGCTTGAGAATTAACACCTGACAGTTTACATCAGGACGGCCTTTCACATGAGTAGCGCGCAGTTCTCCGCTCAAATCCCTCTTTACCCAAGTTTCCAACTCTTCCAAAATTGGTGGTGTTTCAGGAGTAGCAGCCAAATTCTCTACAGGGTCAATAACATCACTGCTCTCACCTGATTTAGATTGGCGAATTCTTAAAGGAACTGTTGTTGCTTGTTCTTTATTTTGGTTGATATAAAAGTCTTGTAATCTACGTCTAAGATAGGCATTCAGCCAGGTAATCACAGTACCATAAGTAGGGTCATATTTTTGTCCTGTCAACCCTTCACAAACGTTGCGACAAAAGTACAGCCAAGTTTGTTGCAGTGCATCTTGATAGTAGGGAGTGTATTCCTTCCAAAGTTTACGGGAAGTCAAGCGAATAATTTGCGTGAGCAGCTTTTGACGCTGAGGGCTTCCGGGTGGATGTCCACAGGCTTGAGCAACTAAGGAGCGTAGCTGTTCATCAAATTCAACCATAATTGTCTTGGAGAAGAAAGCAAGAAAGCGTTACAACCAGCAAGAATATATTATTATTAAGCGTCACAATCCTCCAGAGGATAGCTCTGTATCGTAATGTTATCTCTGAAATAAAAAGAGTAAGCATAAATAAGTAATAAGCACTGAGTGAATTAGGAAACTCGCTCAGTACTTATGTAGCAGTTATCAGAATTTAGGGGTGTGAACAAAATATTTCCCCCTAAAACATTTAGTAAAATCCTTTGTAGCTAAACTCAGACTTTTAGCCCAAGTTGAGGACTTACAAAGAATTTTGACCCTAACGTAAAACTTGCTCTAAAGCTGGAATCAGTTGGTCAACACTTTCTTTGCGGCTATTGAAACCCATTAGCCCCACACGCCAGACTTTACCTGCTAATTCGCCTAAACCACCGCCAACTTCAATGTTATGTTTATTGAGTAACTGACGGGCGACTGCTTTACCATCCACTCCGTCGGGAATACGGACTGTTGTGAGGGTTGGTAGTCTGTATTCTTTCTCAACGTGCAGACTTAAGCCTATATCTTCTAATCTTTCCCACAAATATTCTACGTTCTTTTGATGACGTTGCCAGCAGTTTGCTAATCCTTCCTGGGCAATTAAACGCAACGCTTCCCGCAAAGCATAATACAAATTAATCGGGGCTGTATGGTGATAAACTCGCTCACTACCCCAATACTTACCCAGCAAGTTCATGTCTAAATACCAATTCGCCACTTTGGTGCGTCGCCGTTGCAACTTCTCAATAGCACGGGAACTCATGGTAAAAGGCGAAGCGCCAGGAGAACAACCTAGACCTTTCTGACTGCAACTGTAGGCTAAATCTACTCCCCACCCATCCAAAAAGATAGGGACACCACCCAAGCTAGTAACTGTATCTACTAATAACAGAGTGCCAAATTCTCGACACAACTCACCCACCCCTTCCAAGGGTTGACGTGCGCCTGTGGAAGTTTCTGCATGAACTAAAGCCAAAATTGCCGGACGATTGTTTTCTAAAGCTGTGCGGAGTTCTTCCAGTGAGAAAACTTGTCCCCAAGGTTTGGAAATTGTGCGGACATCTGCGCCATAGCGTCCGGCCATATCCACAAGACGATTACCAAAATAACCAGCTACACCAATTAATACTACGTCACCGGGTTCTACAGCATTGGCGATGGTTGCTTCCATTGCAGCTGTCCCCGTACCACTCACAGCAATGGTGAGGGGGTTTTCTGTTTGCCATACATAGCGCAGCAAGGATTGAATTTCATCCATCAGTGCGAGGAAAGCCGGGTCAAGATGTCCCACTGGTGAAACATTCATCGCTTGCAAGACTGCGGGATGGGCGTTTGATGGCCCAGGCCCCAACAGCAAACGGGAGGGAACTTCTAAAGGTTCCAGTTGTAAACGTTGATTGTCATTGATTGAGATTATCTGCGTCATAACGATCGCCTATATACCACTTACCGCATCATAAAGCGATCGCATCACCCATGTTTTATAAGTCTAGAGAATTATTTTCCTCTGTGGAGTTGGTAATTGGTAATGGGTAATCATCAAAAATCATTAGCATTACCAACCAAACCAACTCAAGAAGCTTTTGCTGTTACGTTATCACCCTTGACATGAGCAGGTATAAAGATTCAGCCATGTTCTATACTTTACTCAAAGCAACTGTACTCCGGTGATGCCCATTATTAGCAAAGCGCTGTTGCAGAATTTGTCGATAAACTTCTTCATAGCCGTTGGTCATGGCTTGCAGGCTAAAACGGTTCTGCACATACTCCCGACAAGTATAGCGGTCTAAATCTGCAACTTTGGCGATCGCACTCACGCACTCTTCCACATTACTGCACAGGAAGCCTGTTTTGCCGTGGGCAATTACCTCTGTAGTGGAACCAAGATTCATCGCAATCACAGGCGTACCTGATGCCATTGACTCAACCATTACTAATCCGAATGGTTCTCTCCAAGTAATCGGGAATAAGGTGGCAACTGCACCTCCCATCAATACATTTTTTTGTGTGTGGTCTGCTTCACCTAAATATTCAATTTGCTTACCATCAATTAATGGTTTAACTTCTTTTTCAAAATATTCCACATCAACAACGTCTACTTTACCTGCCATTTTTAAATGCCAGCCAGCTTTCTTGGCAATTTCTATTGCTAGATGTGTACCTTTTTCTGGAGATATTCGACCTAAAAATGCTAAATATGGTGGTTCATCCGGTTGGGGATAAAATTTATAACTATTAACATCAATGCCGTTGTAGACTGTTCCCACATAATTAAGTCCTAATCTCAGATCCCGTTGTGCATCAGAAATACTCACAAAAGGCTCTGTTTTGGCATATCTAAACATTTTTTCGTTGTCAGGGGTAAAAATGCCGTGTAGAGTGTGAACAGTGGGGGTTTTGACTAACTTTGTGTAAGGTAATGATGCACAACCCATGTGTGAATGAATGATATCAAACTCATCTGCACGCTCGTATACTGTGCTTAGTTGGAGCATTTCATAAATGCCGTATTCCTTAACACTGGAATCAAGCCTTAGCGCACGGGGATGAACTGATACTAGGTTTGCTAAACTGATAGAATCTCCCGATGCAAACAGAGTAACTTCGTGTCCACGTCGGACTAACTCATCTGTTAATAACCCCACTACTAACTCTATACCGCCGTACGCAGGCGGGGGTACTCTCTCCCATAATGGGGCTACCTGAGCAATTCGCATCACAAACCTCCTACAAACTAAGATTTGAATTAGGTGTGTTGGTCTTTTGTTTCAAGAGTGCCTGATAGACAATTAAATTTGCACTAGAAACTACTTCTTAACACCAATTTTAAAATTAACTGCCTCATCATCTTATGCTTTATATTCTTAATTCCTTGTCTATCTTAGTAGGGAAATCTTCCCATTCCCAAGAGATGATTTTTGTTCTATGATTAATTAGTTTGTTGCATTTAATAAATTATCAAATATAATTTATTGGACTAATTAAACTCAATAGCTCGAAAGTATTCAAGTAATTTTCCCCTTTATCTGAGTAAAAACCCAAGAAATTAGCAATTTTATAGTTTTTACTATTTCCTGCACCAATATTTAAAGTATTTGCTACTATTTACTTGTTTATCCTCTTATTTACTAAACTAAGCTAGCAGTTATGTATTTGTGAAATGAGATAATTCTTTAAGCCTATGGCTGAAATTTCGGCTACGATATTGACGTTTCATATCGAGTGGAATATATTTTAGGCTTGGTAATCTTAATAGATCACAAAAACGTGAATATTTCTCCATCTCACAATAAACCGCTTGTCTCATGGCAGGCGGTTTTCTCCGTACTCATATTTATATTCATGTACCTACCTATCCTGGTACTGGGATTTTATAGCTTCAATAAATCACCTTACAGTGCAACTTGGCAAGGCTTCACCCTTGATTGGTATTACCAGCTATTAGGTGACGATCGCATCTTATCAGCTTTGAAAAATAGTTTGCTGGTTGCCTGTAGTGCCGTCGGTATTTCTGCCGTATTAGGAACTTTAATGGCTGTGGGTTTGGCGCGTTATCAGTTTCCTGGCAAAAATTTGTATCGTGGCGTTGCTTATCTACCATTAATTATTCCCGATATTGCGATCGCTGTTGCCACTCTCGTCTTTCTCGCTACCTTCGCCATCCCCCTCAGCTTATGGACGATTGTCGCTGCCCATGTGGTATTTTGTATAGCTTATATCGCTTTAGTAGTTTCATCACGACTGACAAATTTAGACCCCCACTTAGAAGAAGCTGCACTTGATTTAGGCGCTACACCAATACAAGCATTTCTGCAAGTATTACTACCACAATTAATGCCAGGAATTGTTGCTGGCTGTCTACTAGCATTTGTTCTTAGTCTAGATGACTTTCTCATTGCTAGTTTTACCTCAGGTAGCGGTTACAACACTCTGCCAATGGAAATTTTTAGTCGGATTAGAACTGGTGTTAAACCTGATATTAATGCTCTCAGTGTTTTACTAATTTTTCTATCGGCAATTGTTGCCTTTATAGCAGAATCAATTCGCTCCTTAGGAGAACGAAAATAAACAAAATATAAACACACTTGACAAACTCAATTATTTAATTCTAATATTATTTTAGAAATAAATATCTGTTAACTCGTGCATTGTCCGCAGGTGAATGAAAATAAATATAAGTTTGTAGTCATGGCTTTATTCCTAGTTACTATTACTCTGGGTAATTAATTGCTATCTACGAACTATAATTTTATTCGCACTAGCTTACTCACCTTACAAATGTATCTTCACAAACTACCCAGTAACGAGTAACAGATTAACTCAATAAATTCATCTGTATTTGCCGTTTAAGTATTTATACAGGTGAAAATTATTAATATTTATTTGTCTAGATATCCCTTTTCAATTCGATAATATTGGGGCTAAGTTTGGACAAGATGCTACTATCCCTTCGTTATGCAAATCTGCCAAAATCCCAATTGTTCAAACCCATTCAATCCTGATGGCAATAGATTTTGCATGAGTTGCGGACAAAGCAACTTTGGCAAACTACTAAGAAATCGCTACCGCGTACTAGGACTATTAGGTGAAGGTGGATTCAGCAAAACCTACGCAGCTGAAGACGCAGATAGACTAGATGCACCTTGTGTCATCAAACAATTCTTTCCACAAATTCAAGGAACCGGACAGCGCAGTAAAGCGGCAGAATTCTTTAAAGAAGAAGCCTTCCGGCTGTATGAACTTGGAGAAAATCACACTCAAATTCCGAGGTTATTAGCTTACTTTGAACAAGGTTCTAGCTTATATCTTGTTCAAGAGTTTATTAAAGGACTAACACTTTTACAAGAAGTCCAACAAGAACCCTTTAATGAAGAAAAAATTCGGCAACTGTTAATTGATTTATTACCAGTTCTCGATTTTATTCATTTTCATCAAGTTATCCACCGAGATATTAAACCAGAAAATATTATTCGCCGTGATGGTGATGGCAAATTAGTATTAATTGATTTTGGTGGTGCTAAACAAGTTACCCAAACTAGTATAGCTAGACAAGCAACAGCTATTTATACCATTGGTTATGCACCAACAGAGCAAATGGCAGGATTCGCTTGTCATGCTAGTGATTTATATGCTTTGGGTGTTACTTGTGTTAGGTTATTAACCCAATGCCTACCGCAACAAAATCCTTACGGACATATTGATGATGGTCTTTATGATCCCATGAATGGTAAATGGTTATGGCAAGAATATTCACAGGACAGAGGCATCACAATTAGTGAAAATTTAAGTCAAATTTTAGATAAATTACTTAAGCATTTACCTAGTGAAAGATATCAATCAGCCGCCGAAGTCCTCCATGATTTACAAGTATCCACAGCCATAGTTGAAGAAACTCAAATTCTGCCAAATACTCAAACAACATTAGTCCCATTAGCACCAGTAACACAAAGAACAAAACGGCCATTACCTCCCCTACAAACCTTTGAATATGAGGTAGTTACAGTAGATACAGCCGGTCGAATTGTGAACCGCGATCGCACTAATACCCAAATTTTGGTAGAACAATTAAACAAAGATATCACCCTAGAAATGGTGTCAATTCCTGGCGGTGCATACCTGATGGGTTCGCCCAACTTTGAAGGCGATGCCGACGAACGCCCCCAACACCAAGTAGCGATCGCCCCCTTTTTCATGGGAAAATATCCCGTAACTCAAGCACAGTGGCGAGCTGTGGCTGGCTTACCCAAAATTAAACAAGCCTTAAATCCCTACCCCTCAAAATACAAAGGTCAAAATCGACCAGTAGAAAACGTCTCTTGGCACGAAGTTTTAGAATTTTGTGCTAGACTCTCCGAAAAAACCGGACGGGAATATCGCCTACCCAGCGAAGCCGAATGGGAATATGCTTGTCGTGCTGGAACAACTACATCTTTTCACTTTGGCGAAACCATCACCCCCGATTTAGCCAACTTCAGCGACGGCGATATTCACAATCTTGAAGCCAAAACCAGATACCGCAAAGAAACTACAGATGTCGGCAACTTTCGCGTAGCCAATGCCTTTGGATTGTACGATATGCACGGACTAGTCTGGGAATGGTGTGCCGACCCTTGGCACAATAACTACAACGGCGCACCAACCGACGGTAGTGTATGGGAAGCAGGTGGTGATATATATCGCCGAGTGTTGCGTGGCGGTTCCTGGAACTTTGCCGCAGAACTTTGCCGCAGCGCCAGCCGCAGTTGGAATGAGTCAGACGGCGGCTTAAGGATATGCGGTTTTCGGGTAGTATTTTCCGCAGGGTAATTGGTAAGCCCCAAGTCCCCACCCAATCCCCAATCCCCAGTCCCCAATCCCTAATCCCCAATCCCCAGTCCCCAATCCCTAATCCCCAATCCCCAGTCTCCAATCCCCGCCTTGTAACAACTATGGCAACAAGCTTTTGAGGAAATCTATAAAGTAGATTTTTGATCATCTGCATGGAGATTAGATAATGCTAACCGCGCCAAAAACTTTATCTGGTTTGATGGGTTTATGTGTCGGTGATGCGTTGGGTGTGCCGGTGGAGTTTACTAGCCGCACCGAACTAGCTAAATCTCCGGTGACAAAGATGCAAGGCTACGGCACATGGAACCAACCCCCAGGAACTTGGTCTGATGACAGTTCGCTGACGTTTTGCCTGGCAGAAAGTCTATGTAGAGGCTATTCATTAGATGCGATCGCTCATTCTTTTTGGCGTTGGTACAAACAAGCTTACTGGACACCCCGTGGGGAAATCTTCGGTATTGGTGAAAGCACTCATGCCGTAATTATGCGTCTCAAGCAGGGAATTTCCCCGTTACACGCCGGGGGAATTAGTGAAATGAGCAATGGTAACGGTTCTTTGATGAGAATTTTACCGATGGCTTATTGCCATAAAAATTTACCTTTTGGTGAGTTAATTCAGCGTGTACATGAGGTTTCTGGTATTACCCACGCTCATCGTCGTTCCCAAATGGCCTGCGGTATTTACATTAGTATTGCCGTGGAGATCCTCAAAGGGGCTGATCTGCCCACAGCTTATTTACAAGGGCTAGAAAATATCCACAAAATCTATTCATCTGAGGAATATATTCGAGAACACCCGCATTTTCAGCGCATCCTCAGCCGGGAAATTGCCCAGTTATCAGCAGAGAAAATCAATTCTGGTGGTTATGTAATTGACACCTTAGAAGCGTCCCTGTGGTGTTTGTTAAATACTTCTTCTTACTCCGAGGCTGTGCTGAAAGCTGTGAATTTGGGAGGGCATACAGACACAACGGCGGCGGTAACAGGGGGGTTAGCGGGGATTTACTACGGAATCGAATGTATTCCCCAACAATGGGTAAATCAAATTGCTCGGAAACAAGACATCATTAACTTGGCGAATCGTTTTGCGGCGGCTGTTTATTTGTAGTTAGGGGTGTAGGGGTATGAGGGTGTAGGGGTATGAGGGTATATGTAAAACCCCAAACAGTGTCGAATCACTTGGATTTAGATTTTATCCGTTAATTCTTTCCCCTACACCCCTACACCCCTAAACCAGAGACAAAGAATAAACCTGACCATCAATTAACAGCCTGGTGATACCCTTCGCTTGCAGATGGGTGCGGGCTTTATGCAGCATTCTGCTGTCAGGGACTTTAATCACGCGATCGCGCTTGGTAGAAAAGCGTTTAGCCACACGGTGATTATCAAATATCGGTAGGGTTCTTTGCTGAGTTTCTAGACTAGGAATTTGCCCCAAATCACCAAAGTCTTTGAGTGGTCTGGTAATTAACTCCGAGGAGCGATCAATAACCAAATAGCAGGTCTTGGGCAAAGATGCCACAGATAGGGGCAGGACTTGCACTGCGGCATCCCCAAATCTTCTTCTGGTAACTAGAGGTCTTGCTTCCTCTAAGTCGTCTTCCTCGTCCTCGTAGTCTTCTTCATCTAAATCGTCGTCTAAGTCCTCCTCTAGATCATCTAAATCCTCGGATTCGTCTAGTAAGTCTTCACCAAGCATTTCGGCGATTACCTGCGGTGGAGCATAACCCATCGGTGTTACTTCCGCCGTTTCATCTTCTAGCAACGGACTGGAAATACTGATAATTTCCTGGGGTTTCCCTACCGGAATTTCCAATTGCCGTGCTATGGGTTCCCTGTCTTCTTCCTCCGAGGCAGAACGTCGCCGCACCCTTCTAATGACTGGGGTTGGTTTTTCTTCTTCCTCAGGAAAGAACTCTGGTTTGGCTTGCCGTACCTTTCTAATAACTGGGGTTGGTTTTTCTTCTTCCTCAGGAAAGAACTCTGGTTTGGCTTGCCGCGCCTTTCTAATAACTGGGGTTGGTTTCTCTTCTTCAGGTAAAGGTGCTGGCTTGGCTTGCCGTCCCCTTCTAATTACAGGGGTTGGTTTTTCCTCCTCTGCCAACAAAGGTTGGGGTTTTTCTTCCGGCAGAGGTGCCGGTTTAGCTTGCCGTCCCTTTCTAATGACTGGGGTTGGCTTGTCTTCTACCCGTGAAGGTTCCGGTTTTGTGATTGGCTCTGGTAACTCAACCTTCTGAGTGCTGATGACCGGGGCTTCCTCTGGTTGAACGACAAAAGGAATTTGGTCGTAACTGACTTGCGCTCTGCCTTCAGGAGTCCTAGCGGCACGTTTCAAAGAAACGAGGAATTCGTACTCATCTTCAGGCAAGGTACTTTTGAGCAGACGGCTAATTGTGGAATTACTCACGTCATAGCGTTCTGCTAAGGTTGAGGTCGTTTCAGCAGTTTCTCGATATAGCTTGAGAATTTCTTGTTTGTCAGAATTTGTTAGTTTTCTCACGGTAGATACCAATCTTTTCTATGCTCGTTTTCTTCCGCGCTCCCGCCGAGTCCGGCTTAATGATGCGTCATATTCTAGGGCAGCGCCCATACCAAATAACACTCCACTAAACACCCAAAACACTTCTAGTATTTCTCCACTTTGATAATTGGGACCTTGAGCGTATTTAAACCACATATCTGCAATGTAGAGCGAAAAGGCGGCCGCCGCAATCATTCTCCAGGATTGGGAAACACGTCCTCCCCAAAAAGCTAGTAATAGGGTGGTGGCGATGATTAATAGCAATACGTCGCTGACGATGTAAAACCAATTCAAAATCGTGACTATTGTTTCTTGTGAGCCTGTTGCTTGTTGGATAGAAATCCACCATGCCAATAAACTCCCGAATACTCCAATTGCCAAGACAATGAGCCATTGCCATTTTTCCAGATTAATTCGCCTGGTAGCTACTGCTAAAATCATGCCTACGCCTAGAGATACATAACTTAATACAAAAAACACGTCGCCAATAGAAGCATCCGGTTCTTCTTTTAAAACTATTTCTGTATAGCCAAAAAATATCCCCCCCAGGAAATAAGAAATCATACCTATGGCGATCGCTAGCCACACATTACGACTACTCACAATTTGTGGACTCCGCCAATTCCGCAAGCACAATATCCCCGCATTTAGGTAAGCTAAGGCTTCAAAAATATTTGTCCCTAGTACATACCATTCTGCCCGACTTTCGACACCATCTGCTCCTGGGATCTTGGCACTGAATAACAAAAAGTATAACAGTGCCAGTACACCCCAACCAATGCTAGCTAAAACGATGTTCTGGGTAGTGAACAAGGATTTAACAGTTTGAGGCGAATTCTTGTAAGAACTATTCATAAGGTTTAACTAAATGCACTCTGGTAAGATTTTGTTGTGCAAGAACTTGTAGAGGGGATTGGGGACTGGGTATTAGGAAGTAATTATTCTTGATTCCTACCTCAGGACTCAGCACCCAGCACTTTTTTGTTTTCCCCACAACTGCCAATAGTTACTTTTTTTCTACAAGTTTTATGCTATTGCCACAGTTTACTCAGTGAAGATTGATTTAGCCAAGATATAAAGAGCGATCGCTCACCTTCTGGCATATCTTGTAACTTATCGGCTACTTGGCAAGCAAAGTTGGCGTTACCAAAATATGTTTTCCCCAGCTTATGTAGTTCTTGCAAGAAGCTGGTCACATGATTTTCCTTCCAGGCGGGGAGTTTGGCGGATTCCAAAGGATTAGTTTTCACCCAATGCTTGACTGCTTCAATAGAAGCAGTTTCTGGAAACTGCTGTTGTCGCATGACTTCAGCGATATCTTTTTCAAATAGTGCAGCTTGTTTTGTACCTAAAAAATCTTCAATATCCATATGGACGGATTGGAACAGCAAAATACTCGCCTGAACAAACACCCCATTTTTATTATGGCCACCAGTATCATTACCTAGTTGGTCTAAGCGTACCTTACCCCAAACGCTAAAGCGATCCGGTTCTTCCAGCAAGACACAAGCTTTACCCCGATTATCGGTTAATTCTCTCCACAAGGCTCTAGCCTCTTCCTCTTGTCCAGCCTTGAATACGCTAATCAAGCGAAAAGTCTGCCCCTGATAATGGAGGATCGGCACTTGCTGATCCTTTTTTGGGTGCTGAATGCTTGATATTTCAACATCCTGCCGTTTCAAAATAAACATGGCACTAGCAAATAACTCCTCACAGGGGCTTTGTAGATAAGCGATTTATAGTCTGATTTAGCAGTATCGCCAAGAGTGCGATTACTTACGTGATGTGGGTGGAATCAGACTAGTGCTTGTAAAAGAATTTACTTTAGACTAACTGAACCAGTCAGTTTCCAACTCAACACGCAAATAACTGCCCATTGACCACACAATATAGCTAATCAATAGCCAGTTTGCCGCATTTTTAATCTAAATCAACTAACTGGCGACTAGCATCTTAGCCTTGCGATCTGTAAATCTGCAATTTTTTGTTTGCTTCTTATGAAAGAAAACGATATAATTACCTGGATAACTCCTATGGGAGCCTGAGTATTAACTTGGGCGCGTAGCTCAGTGGATAGAGCCACGGATTTCTAATCCGTTGGTCGCAGGTTCGAACCCTGCCGCGCTCGTTTTAGCTAAGAGTAAACTCTCCCTAAGTTACTGTATGATATATTACTCAATATGCTGAGATGTTGGGTATTTTATAGATGCACCACACGAAAGATAAGGGTGATTTGGCAGCAGCTAAAGTGATAGCCGATTTAGTTGAGAAAGAATACTCAGTTTTTGTACCAGTGGTAACTGAACACGCACCCTTCGATTTAATTGCCTACAAAGACGGCAAATGTTACAGAATTCAAGCCAAATATACCAGCACAGGCATTCTCAAAAATAAAACTAATTGGGCGGATAAGAATGGTTGTCATGAGAGAAAGTACAACTCTGATGACTTTGACTTCTACGGGGTTTATTTGCCAGATATAAATCAAGTAGTCTATCCATCCATCAAGTTTGGTGGATGTGGAATTAGAACAAAACCGCCTAAATCTCCTAATCCCTTTTACTGGTGGGAAGATTTCACAGATTTTACTGAAGAAGCGCCTAAGCGAACCTATAAGGAGTTTGGGGTTGATTTGACAACTAGGAAGGTGAACCTAGAAGCCAGAGTTCTTACGAGAAAAGTTGTCAGGCCGTCTAAGGAAGAATTAGAAAAGTTGGTGTGGGAAAAGCCAACAGCGCAAATCGGTAAAGATTTTGGTGTGTCAGATAAATCTGTGGAAAAGTGGTGTAAGGCTTATGGGATAGACAAGCCGCCCAGAGGATATTGGGCGAAGCAGAGGAGGGCTGTTAGTAACTCGTAATTAATGTGTGCCGCCTTTGGAATATTGCTTGGTGTTGATGATGGTAGAGGACATGGGCTAATTGCCCTTGCCCTCTACTCAGTTTTTATACGTAGTTTTTAGCCCAAATGTGGTAATTAATTTAATGGCTCTACAATGGTTCTTAAGCCACTACTATTGAGAACTCTTAGCATTTCATCAGCATTACTGCGATCGCTAAAAACTCCCACTTGAATCACCCTGCGACCTTGCCAGAAGGTGGAAAATGCCCCAGGAGCCAAAAATTTCACTAATTCTTGCTCTCTGTCATTTGTGGCTTCTACTACCACGCGATAGCGTACAGAGTTGCCACTGGTGGCTGATAAATAATTACCACCAAAACCCGTTGTATTAGCTTGAGGTGCTGCTATCTTGGGCAAGTTGCGGGTGTCACCCAGGGGAATATTACCAGCAGGTACAGGCAAAATACTAGTATCACTAACTCTTGATTGGGGGGGTACATTCAAGGGTGGTACTTGAGTATTGACGATTTGCTCTGGTTGTTCGGGTTGGGGTGCGACAAACTCAATGGTGTTGGGGTCAATCTGCACGTAATTTAACTGTGCTGTCTGTGTCCTCGTTGTGGCTACGGGGGGGAAATTAGTTGTAGAAATGGCGGGAATATTTCCTGGTATATTTTGGTTTGTGACTCGTTCGGGAATCGGGGCTGGTGGTTGTTGATTGTATCTAGGTACAGTCAAGGGCGCATCAGCTGATACTAGTGCTGGTAATTGGCTATTACCTTGGCTACGAACCACAGACTTACTTGGTTTATTGGTAGTATTAGATACATTAGGAGCAGTAAATATAACTTCCCTCTCATTAGGGATGGTTGGCAGCGCACGGTTGGATACGGCAGTAGGCGGGGCATTATTAGCCACGGGTGCATCTTGGGCGTTGAGGGCTACCTTACCAGTAATTCGTTTGCTGTCAATTGTATTACCAACTGCGGCGATCGCCTGTTTAGCTGCACTAGCATTAATGTCATGACGGGCATTGTTGCGAAATTCATTACCACCTGATTCAGTAGCATTACCTAAATCCGGCATTGCTTGAGCGATCGCCACTACGCCATCTTCTTTACTACCTTGAATTAAATTATTCCGTAAAATCGGGCGAGCATTAGCTTGAACGATGATTCCTGCACGATTATTTTGAATTTGATTACTCACCAACATTGGCACGGCATTTTGGGCGACATTGATGCCAAAACCAGTTTCCTCAAACACATTTTCTCGCACCTGGGCGGGGGAATTACCACCAATAGTGATACCGTTAGCTCCGTTACGGTAAAAATAGTTTTTGGTGATTGTGGTAGCACTGTTACCAGTCACAGAAATACCATCTTGGGTATTGCCTGTAAAAGTATTTTCACTAATGACTGGATTACTCGATTCAACCCATAAACCATAACCACGGGGATTGGTATTTGTAATTGTCACCCCTGTTAGGCTTGCTTGATTAGCACCAACGATGGCGACATTTTGCCCTCCAAAACTGCGACTGAGAAACAGTCCTCCGCCCTGAATTTTAACTTCCTGCCCTTTGTTACTGGTGTTTCCCTGAATCGAAACACCTGGTTTGAGCATTAAAGGGAACGTCTCCCCTGTTTCCACACTGTAATTACCCGGTGTCAGTTTAATTACTGTACCAGGGCTGGCTACTTTCAGTGCTTGGGTAATAGTCCTCAAAGGTGTATTTTCACCACCATTACCTACTGTGTCATCCCCGGCACTTGGGTTGACAAAGAGTACATTAACCTGAGACATTGTTCTTTCACTGAGGGGCATCTGCTCTGCTACAGGCGGCATCTGAGCAATAACACTGCCAGGGATAGTACCCAGCACGGTTATACTGCATACTGCCAGAGTAGATAGTATAGACAGGCTAGAAACCGCATACCTTGCTAATTCCAGGGAAGTTGGCTTAACTTGCAAGGTGTCTAATGGATGATATTTAAACAAAATGGGGGAAACCAATTCACACCACTCCTTAGAACTAATAATAAAGTTTCATACTCGCAATATTCAGTATGTCGATTATGTTATCCGCTATATTGACCTATTGGCTATTTTGAATACAAAGTAATTAATAAAGGGATTGGGGACTGGGGAAAGCAGGGGGCAGGGGAGAAGAAACTTCTCTAATACCCAATACCCAATCCCCGATACCCAATCCCAGATACCCAATCCCTATGCAAATCCTTGATGCGAGAAACATTGCAAATATGAAAGAGGCTGGCTATTACGATGAAAGCATCACTAATGGGGTAGTTGTAATGGTAGAACCATACAGCCAACAAAAGCAAATCCAGCAGGTTGTTTACCGTATATTAGATGCTAATTTAGACCGCGCTCGTGAAGGGTTGCGAATTATTGAAGAATGGTGTCGCTTTGGGTTGAATAGCGGCCAGTTGGCAGGGGAATGTAAGTACTTGCGCCAAGAGGTGGCTGTTTGGCACACAGAAGAATTGCGAGCAGCAAGAGATACAGCAGGTGATCCTGGCACTGATTTGAGCCATCCACATGAGGAACAGCGTTCTAGTATTAAGGCGTTGTTACAAGCTAACTTTTGTCGTGTGGAAGAAGCTTTGCGGGTGTTGGAGGAATACGGTAAGCTTTATCACCCGAAAATGGGACAGGCTTGTAAGCAGATGCGATATCGAGTTTATAGCCTGGAAACTAATTTGATGGGTCATCAGCGCCATCAACTGCTACGGCGATCGCGTTTATATCTGGTCACTTCCCCATCGGAAAGTTTGTTGCCAACGGTGGAAGCTGCTCTCAAGGGTGGCTTGACATTGTTACAATATCGTGACAAGGACGCTGATGATTCTGTGCGTTTGGAACTGGCGACGAAACTCCGCCAACTCTGTCACAGCTACGGTGCTTTATTTATTATCAATGACAGAGTGGACTTGGCTCTGGCTGTGGATGCTGATGGTGTGCATTTAGGTCAGCAAGATATGCCGATCGCTACTGCTAGGCAATTACTAGGCCCCCAACGTCTTATCGGTCGTTCTACTACCAATGCTGATGAAATGCAAAGGGCGATCGCTGAAGGTGCAGACTATATAGGTGTAGGGCCTGTATACGAAACTCCCACCAAAGTAGGTAAGGCGGCGGCTGGTTTAGGATATGTGAGTTATGCAGCTCAAAATAGTTCGGTTCCCTGGTTTGCTATTGGGGGCATTGATGCCAATAATATCAATGATGTGATTGATGCAGGAGCTGAAAGAGTGGCGGTAGTGCGATCGCTCATGCAGGCGGAACAACCTACCCTAGTCACACAATATTTGATTTCTCAACTCCATCGCATTCAGCCAGAAAGTTAATCAACTGACAATTTAAAGCTTATCAAGACATCTGGCAGCCAATTGGTAAAAGATGTCTAATTTTTGTGTATGTTAATTACGACTTACGAATTATTCTTATGTCTAATCCAATTACCTTACAAGTAAATGGGGAAACCCATAATTGCTCATCTCAAACTCCCTTACCCGATTTACTCCAACAATTGGGGTTCAATCCCCGATTAGTGGCGGTTGAGTATAATGGGGAAATTTTACATCGCCAGTTCTGGGAACAGACTCAAGTACAATCAGGCGATCGCTTAGAGGTAGTGACAATTGTCGGTGGTGGTTAGTTGTAACTTTAGCCCCTAGCTTCTCACCCCTTGCCCAAGGTATAACGAACGGTGTAAGGTTTTGCGCTTGGCTAATTCTTTACCCTGACGACCGAGTTGTTCACGCAATTGCTGATTTTGGCACAATTGTTTAAATGCTTGAAAAACTTCGTAACCAGACTTGGGATTTACCAGCAAGCCATTTTCTTCATGGCGTACCGTATCAATTAAGGACGGGTGACGAGAAGCAATTACAGGTTTACCAAAATAGCTAGCTTCTAAGTAGACAATACCACATCCTTCTAATCGGCTAGCTGGAGTATTTGACAAAGTGAGCATGGCAAATATATCACAAGCTGCGTAATAACCTGCTAATTCTCGATTGTTTACATACCCGGCAAAGTGTACCCGCTTATCTACACGCAACCTCTCTGCTAAGGCTTTTAGTTCAGACTCACAAGGACCTTGACCACAGATGATGTAATGAACATCTACACCAATTGTTAAAAGTAGTGGTAGGTTTTCAATAACACGGTCAAAGCCTTTTTGTTTGACTAAGCGCCCTACGGAAAGAATGACTATGGCACTTTGGGGGATATTATAAGCTTGACGCAGGCGATCGCCTAAGGTGGGTAGAATGCCATCACCTAATTCATCTAGACTCTGGCTATTGCTTCCCAGTCCAAATTTTTCTGGTCTAACTACTGGATGGATAACGTGGGTAGGGGTTTGTAACCGGAAGGTATTTCTCAGATAATCTTGGGTTAAGGAATTGTTACACACAATGCCTTCAGCTCGTGACAGTGTTAACTTAAAGAGCGATCGCCATACAGGATTGTCTACAACGCTACCAAGGTCATTACCGTGTAAGTAAATAAAGAAGCGTATGGGTAAGATATAGCTTAATAATAGGAGTGATGGGAAGTTATAGCCATGTCCCCATTCAATATAGCGGTAGTGATAACGAAAATAAAGTTTGAGCGCCAGAACAAATGGTGCAATCAAATTAAACAAAGGTTGTAGACAACTTCCTAAAAAACCACCAAGCCAGTATTTAGGGTTAGGCCAGCGATATACAGGAAATTTTTGTGCTTGGTCAAACACTTTATCACCTCTACAACTAGCTGCCAGAACTATTACTTGTTCTGGATCTTGAAGACAGCGATTGTAGAGATATTCCCCAATTACAGCTTCTTTAGGCAAGAAAAAACGCGATATTACTAAGATATTTGGGGATGCAGTCGTGTCTCTGATTTTTGTAGCCAGTTGCGAGATATGTTCCATGTTAAGTTGAATGAAGTTAATTCAAATAAGTTGTATTAGTTCAAACTGCAACTAAAGCAAAATAATGAGTGTGAGCTTGCTTGTTGTGATCAAAGCTAGGAGTTACTACATTTATACCTACATGAGCTAGTACTTACTTGTAACCGAAAATCACTGTTATGGTTAATACATCTTTTTACAGGAATTAGCCGTAAAAGTAGTAGATTTACTGAAATAAATGCTGGTTTTGTATCTAATTTTCTCCCCTTTTTTCTATTTAGCCAACGGTTAGCCTCAAAAATCTCAGTATTTACAGATTTTTTTAATAAAATTTTACAAACTGTAATTAACTCAATGCCAGCTAAAAAGCGTGTATTTTTGTGTTATTCCATACTTTCTATCCTAAATGCAAAGGATTTGAGAGTTAGGGTATAACTCTATTTTAAAAGAGAGAATATGGATATCTATTTATTAATTTGATGAAGTATTTATTAATTAAATATTTTATTTATTGCATTGATTTTTTGTAAAAAAAAACTGTCAGCAAAAAACATTTATAGAACAAAAATATAATAATCTGATTCGTATGACTAAATAAAAAACTGACACAAAAACTACTAAAATTATCTTCTATTCAAATAATATCTTGAGAACATGATAACATCATGCCAAAATGCCTCATGTTATGAAGTTAGAGGGAGATTTTTGTTTACAAAAACATATTGTGGGCATGGGTAATAAGTAATTGGTAATTGGTTATGATTTTTTACCCCTGCCCCTCCGCAATTGATCCCCTGGCTGTTCCTCTTTTCCGATATTAATTCTTAATTCATCCCAAAGTTCACTTAAAGGGGGTAACTTTTGAGGTACGGTTATCTACTACAGAAATCCCCCCTGGGTTTGCTGCCCAGCCAAGACAAGACGCGATAGATTGAATATGTAGCCAAGGAGTACACCGAGCTACTGCCAATCATAAAAATCGCTGACTGAATTACTGGCTGGCATCACATAAGCACCGTCATGCTTCCACCAAAGATAACAATGAAATAAGTAATATCGTTTTTCAAGCGAATGTGACTATGCCTAAAAAACTACTACAAAGCATCAAACCTTTCTTAAAAACCGTCTTTACCCTGGGGCTAGTATTGGTGTTGGCGTTAGGAAACGCCGATGGCGCGTTAGCAGCTCGCAGTGGTGGACGAATCGGTGGTGGTTCCTTTAGAGCGCCTTCTAGCCGCACCTATTCACCACGTTACGCACCACCAGGTGGTGGATATGGTTATTCTCCCTACCCCGGTGGTGGCTTTGGCTTTCCCTTCTTGCTGCCTTTATGGGGTATAGGGGGAGGATTTGGCGGTTTATTTGGCATTTTAATATTTTTTGCGATCGCTAATTTCCTAGTACAAACCTTCCGTCGTGTCTCTAGTGGTGAAGTCAGCGAAGATGTTGGCTACAACAGCAACCCCACCGTTACCGTGACTCGCTTGCAAGTTGGCTTGTTAGCGCAAGCGCGAGATTTGCAACCAGAACTTAACCACATCGCGGAAACGGCTGATACCAATTCCCCTACAGGACGTACAGAAGTACTGCAAGAAGCCAGCCTAGCTTTGCTGCGTCACCCTGAATATTGGGTATATGCAGGTGTTGGTACACAACAGGCGAAGTTAAATTCGGCAGAATCTCAATTTAACCGCCTAGCACTAGCAGAACGTAGTAAATTCAGCGAAGAAACCCTGTCTAACGTCAACAACCAGCTAAAAGCAGCCCGGACTAAAGATGCTTTACCTGGGGCTGATGAAATAGATAATCCCACCCGTCTAATTACAGAAGGCCCTGGCGAATATATTATCGTCACCTTGTTGGCGGCGACATTGGGTAAGTTTGAACTCCCTGCTGTTAATAGTTCTGATGACTTGCGCCAAGCCTTACGGCAAATTGGTAGCATTCCGGCTGAACAACTTTTAGCATTTGAAGTTTTGTGGACACCACAAGCTGAAGGCGATACTCTCACTTCTGATGATTTGTTTGCTGAGTATCCTGATTTGAAACTGGTGTAAGCAACTTCTAATACCAATTCTCTATGAAGTTGCGCCAAATAGATGATGTAGAGACGTTGCATGCAACGTCTCTACTAATAAGGGCTGTTAACTGTCAACAGCCCTCACGATGGATTTTGCAACTCAAAAGTAGAACAGCTTACTCATTACTCATTACTCACAAATACAAAAAGCTGGTTTAATTAGGTGTAGAATCACTGACTAAGTCGGCTTTTCGCCGTGTTAAAATTGAGGTATTATTCATATTTCCGACCGGATTACCGGGAAACTATCAGCCGCAAAAATGCCCCTAATTTGCTGCTTCGGCGATTACTGATGCCTTATTGAGAATCCTATAGAACTCTGATGGTTAAATCTGCTCCTCCCCCTACCACTGGCCGTAAACCTTCTAAAGTCGAAGGGCTGAAAGAAAACAGTAATTTTTTACGTGAACCTGTAGCAACGCAAATCCTTGAGGATACTACTCACTTTACTGAAGATGCGGTACAAATCCTGAAATTTCACGGTTCTTATCAGCAAGATAATCGTGACAATCGTACCAAGGGTCAAGAGAAAGATTACCAATTTATGCTGCGGACAAAAAATCCGGGTGGCTTGGTTCCGCCGCAGCTTTACTTGGCCTTAGACAAGCTAGCTGATGAATATGGCAACCATACCTTACGAGCTACCACTCGTCAAGGTTTTCAAATGCACGGGATTTTAAAGAAAAATCTCAAAGCAGCGATCGCTACAATTGTGCAAAACTTAGGTTCAACCTTGGGTGCTTGTGGCGACATCAACCGCAACGTCATGGCTCCCCCAGCCCCCTTCAAAAAACGGGCTGAATACCAGTACGCTTGGGAATATGCCCAAAATATCGCGGACTTACTCTCACCCCAAACTGGAGCTTATTACGAAATCTGGCTAGATGGTGAAAAAGCCATCAGTGCGGAAGAAAGTCCAGAAGTAAAAGCAGCTAGACAAAGCAATGGTAACGGGACAATCATTCACGACACCGAAGAACCCCTCTACGGCACTTATTATATGCCGCGTAAGTTTAAGGTCAGTGTGACTGTACCAGGGGATAATTCCATTGATTTATATTCTCAAGACCTGACATTGGTTGTCCTGACTGATAAAAAAGGCAACTTAGAAGGATTTAATATCTTTGCTGGTGGCGGTTTAGGACGGACACACAACAAGGAAGAAACATTTGCTCGATTGGCAGACCCCATTGGTTATGTAGCCAAGGAAGATGTATATAATGCCGTTAAAGCCATTGTTGCGACTCAAAGAGATTATGGCGATCGCACTGACCGCCGTCACGCTCGGTTAAAATACCTAATCAATGATTGGGGTGTGGAGAAGTTCCGCGCTAAGGTAGAAGAATATTTTGGTAAACCCATTGCTCCTTTCAAGCAATTACCAGAGTTTAAATATCACGATTTCCTTGGTTGGCATGAACAAGGCGATGGCAATTTATTTTTAGGTATTTCCATCGATAATGGTCGGGTAAAAGATGAAGGCGCATTTCAACTGAAAACCGCCTTACGGGAAATTGTCGAGCAATTTAACCTACCCATCCGCCTCACACCCAATCAAAACCTGATTTTTTACGAAATCACCCCAGAGAACAAGCCAGCAATTCAAGCCATCCTCGACCGTTGCGGTGTAGTTTCCGACCCCACCACCATCGACCCTTTAGTCCGCTACGCAATGGCTTGTCCAGCCCTACCTACCTGCGGTTTAGCAATTACAGAATCAGAAAGAGCCATTCCCGGCATTTTGGAGAGGATTCGCACTCTCTTAGATAAAGTTGGTTTACAAAATGAACATTTTGTGGTGAGGATGACAGGTTGCCCCAACGGTTGCGCCCGTCCTTACATGGCAGAACTGGGCTTTGTCGGTAGCGCGCCAGAAAGTTACCAAGTGTGGTTAGGGGGTTCGCCCAATCAAACACGCCTGGCACAGCCTTATGTAGAGAAACTGCACGATAAGGATATAGAAAGCTTCCTAGAGCCGATTTTCGTGTATTTCAAAAAATCTCGCAAGTCTGGGGAAAGCTTCGGTGATTTTTGCGATCGCGTCGGCTTTGATGGTATTCGTGAATTTGTTGCCCAGTATCAACCGGAAACCACACCAGTCACCATAGAACCGGAACAGCCTGAAGCTGTATCTAAATCGCGCAAAGCCCGGTATCGGGTCAGCCTGCATGATGATTTGTATAACAAAGTGAAGGCGACAGCAACAAGTCAAGGCCGTTCAATGACTGATTTAGTCAAAGATGCCCTAGAGGCTTACTTCCAAAGCCTTTCTTAAAAAGGGGTCAAATACAGACCTAACCCCCAGCCCCTTCCCTACAAGGGAAGGGGAGTAAGAATAAATTTTCATGAGCCAATTACAACGCATTACGATCGCACCTTCTCAACTCCAACAAGAACAAGTTTTACTGACAACCCAACAAAAACATTACTTAAAACGGGTGTTGCGGTTGCGTAAGGGCGATCGCTTTATTGTGATGGATGGACTGGGTAAGTGGTGGTTGGCTAGCCTCACGGAGGAACAAGCCCAGGTATTAGAAGAATTAGCCGTAAAAACAGAATTACCTGTAGCAATTACGCTGATGATTGCTTTACCTAAAGGTAGTGGATTTGATGAAGTTGTGCGGAGTTGTACGGAGTTGGGAGTAGCTTGTATTGCACCAGTGTTGAGCGATCGCACTTTACTAAATCCCAGTACCCAAAAGCTAGAACGTTGGCGACGTATAGCCGCCGAAGCAGCAGAGCAATCGGAACGGGCATTTGTGCCGACGATTTTAGAGCCTGTGGCTTTTAGTGATGCCGTTAATAATGTTACAGCCACATATCGATACATCTGTGAAGCCCGTGGCGAGTATGTGCATTTGCAAAACCTTCTCACAGACATATCTGGGGAAATGGTGATAGCGATCGGCCCAGAGGGAGGATGGACAGATAGAGAATTAGAAGAAGCTGTCACCTTTGGTTTTCAACCAGTATCCTTAGGGCGGCGAATCCTACGTGCAGTTACAGCCCCACTAGTAGCATTATCCTTAATTAGCGCAGCTTGTGAAGGTTGAATCAATTCAAAATACCCTGCCCCAAACGCTTGTCATCTCTTAATTTTGAATTTTGAATTTTGAATTTTGAATTGGTATAACTCTTTTTTTTGGGAACCATATCAATAGCGTGCATTGAATGGATCTCATGATTGAGCAAGTTGCGATCGCCTTTGAACATAAAGACTATCAAACAGCCGCTAAATTACTCAGACAGCTGCTAAAAGAATCACCAGAAAATCCTTGGGTGCAGTTTTATCAAGGGCGATTGTACGAAGTTTCACAAAAGCGCCGAGAAGCAGAAAATATTTATCGGCAATTATTACGCAGCACACAAAATAACAAAATCGTTACCCTCGCCCGACAAGGTTTGCAGCGCATACAAGAAATTGAGCAAGAAGAAAGACAAAGAGCGATCGCTCAAGCAACAGCAGAACCTGGCAATACTGAACAAGGCATACTTATACTAGAACCTCTCAGCAATGAACTAAAAGCCCAAGCCGCAGCCAAGTTTGCAGAAATCATGCAGCTAGACCCCTACAGTGCTAGGTTAGTACTGCCTAGTCGTAGTTGGAAATTTTACCGTATTGGGCGTGTGGGAGAACTCCAGTTTTACGGTACACAGCTACAGCAAGCAGGTATTCCTTGCTTTTGGACAGCCATCAGCGCCATTGAACAAATACAAGTTTTTCAAGTCAGAAATTTTTCAGCATCTCAACCAAAAGCTACTGCTATCTGCTGCAATCAGACAAATCAAGTTGGTTCACTCACATTTGATTGGTCAGAAGTTTCCGCACGAGTGATGGGACTTTTACCCATTTTTGAGGAAGTTGTAGACATTGACGCTAGGCGCAAACTTGAACGCAAAACCCAAACCCAAGACTACATTCAGTTTTGTGATTTACATTTACCTAGCAGACGTTGTATTTTGAGACTCTATGATCATGGCTATGAATTTCAACAAGGTGTAGAAGTTTCTCCTACAGCTAGTCAAAACACCATCAGAATCAATTGGAATAACTTACTAGATTGGGTTAACCTCTATTTACCAGAAGTCAAGATTTGGGCAGATTTTACACATTTTGCTGAGACAGTATTAGAACAAAAAGAAATGCTGGATAACCTTCAGTCTCATATTCACCTATATCGTAGGGAAGAGACTAACTGGGACCCAGCATTTCATTTATATAGTGGATTGATATTTATTCAAGGAATGCCGAAAACTTAGCCAGGAGTTTTTACTTGGCTTGCCATATCTAAGTAGGAACTCATATTCGCACCAGGGCGACGACGGCCATTAGCACCGGAACCTGAAGGCGCTAAGTATTTAGGGGCAAATGTAGTTTCAGATGGTTTAGTGGTTTTAGCAACTGGCGCTTTTTCTGGTTCAGCAGGGGCAGTTTTACCATTCTTGCCATTTTTGGATGCCTCCACCTTAGCTACTTTGGCAGGTGTAGGCGCGGGGCTTTTCTCTGTAGCTGGTGGTGCTTCTGCTTTCACAGCAGCTTTTGTACCATTAGATTCTGCTGGTGCGGCTTTTGGGGCTGGTATCGTTGCTTTTTCATCAGTGGTATCTTCTTTGAGTTCTAGGTAGTAGCTACCACCTTTCTTACCTCCGATCAATCCGGTAAGGAAACTCAAAATCCCAGCGATGATTTTTTTGATAAAACCGAACATTAGAATGGCTCCTGAAGTTTTATATTTTTCAATTGACCGTAATGTTAAAAATTACGTCGGAATACTATGTTTTTGACTATCAGCTACTTAGTAACAAACCTAGTAGGTCTGGGCTTCATCAACCTTAATAATACGGGCTAAGTGTTTTCAGGTCTTATTGGCAAATACTTACAAGCTGTAGATACCAAGAATAATTATTAAATTTTACCCCAACTTAGAGCAAGATTCTGAAAGCTTGCTTAATAAAAATTAATATTACTTTCTTCTATAGCTATACATCGATATAAATAATGGTTTTGTTCTAAACCAGTGGGAGGACTGTCATAATCTTTGGGCAGACAGTATTCAGACTCAGTTAAATTTTCTACAGACTGAAATACAAGCAATTTTGTCAATGGAAACTCGAAATCTGCAACGCAACCCCATATTGCTAGTGCATGGCATTACGGATACAGAAGCTGTATTTGATCAAATGGCAGCTTATTTAAGACAAATGGGTTGGACTGTATACACACTGAATTTAGTACCTAACAACGGCGAAGCCCCGCTTAATGTATTAGCACAGCAGGTAGCTGATTATGTTGCTGTAAACATTACTCCCGAACAACCATTCGATTTAGTTGGCTTTAGTATGGGGGGAATTGTCAGCCGTTATTATGTGCAGAGATTGGGGGGTATTAGTCGTGTGCAACGCTTTGTGACGATTTCTTCTCCTCACTATGGTACTGTGATTGCCTATGCTTCTCAGCGTCCTGGCTGTGTGCAGATGCGTCCTAATAGCCTTTTCCTTCAAGATTTGAATCATGATGTCCAAATGTTAGAGGAGTTAAATTTCACTTCTATTTGGACACCTTATGATTTGATGATTGTACCTACCCACAGTTCAAAAATGCCAGTTGGTAAAGAACTGAGTATTCCCGTAGCATTGCATTCATGGATGCTGAGAGATGTGAGGAGTATAGAGGCCGTAGCCGCAGCTTTAGCAGAACCGATTAATTGCGATCGCCGATTTGAATATATTCCTAACTCATCAATTCACAATTGAGAAATCAAGATTCAGCACGGCGCACAAAAGGCAGAAGGTCTTCTAGGATTGTTTTATCGTAGTGTTCTTGTGGGTAGTGACCGACGTTATTGAGTTTGATTAATTCAGCATTGGGTGCAGTCTCAACAAACTTTTGTGCTACTTCTACAGGCAACCAGGGGTCAATCATACCCCATTGAACCAGAATTGGTTGTTGCCATTGTTTAAAGCCTGATTCAATTTCTGTCATGGCTGCGGGGAGTTGCAAGTTACGAATTGTATTTAAAAGCGCCCGTCCCACAGCCGAAGTTTTCAAAAAAGGTTTACGATAAACATCTAAATCTTTGTCTTCGATGCGATAACGGCTACCACCTTCGAGAGTCCGGTCAATTAATAATGGGTCTTGAGTCATCATGTCACCGATAAAAGGTAGACCCATTTGTTTAATTTTCCAAGGTAGTTTAGCGTCAGTAGAAATTGGTGCATTTAGTATAGCTATGTTGGCGATTTGTTCGGGATATTTTAAGGCGTATTGTAGACCAACAGACCCTAAGAATCCCTGCACAACCAGAGAAAAACGCTCAATTTCTAAAGCTTGAATAAATCCTGCTAAGGCCGTGATGTAGGCTTCAGTAGTGTAAGCAAATTCGTGTTTCTCCGGCTTGGCAGAAAAGCCAGAACCAATCCAATCTGGGGCGATCGCTCGCGTTCCTTGAGCCGCTAAAGCTGGTATGATATTGCGCCAACTGTAACTTTGTGATGGTATGCCATGCAGTAACAACACGGGTAGTAAGTCACTTCTGCCAACTGGTTCAGATTCCCGATAAAACCACTCTAAAGAATTTACTGTTATCTTATGTTCTGTTATTGACACGCGATTTCCCTAAAAATTTTTTAAAATGCTGGGAATGGGCAATGGGTAAGGAATCATGAGTAGTGAAAGAGAATTTAATTTATCCCCAATCCCCAGTTCAAGGCAAAAGTCAAAAGAAAAAATCTTTTACCTTTTGACTTTTGACTTTTGACTTTTGACTTTTTTCTCCCCAATCCCTATTTGAAAATCTTCTCACGAATTGCCTTTGCCGTGGCGGGTGCGAGTAAAACACCGTTGCGATAGTGTCCAGTGGCTAATAGCACGTTACTAAACCCTGGTAACTCATCAATGACTGGTGCGGGGCGACCTTCGGGGCGGGGGCGTAATCCTGACCAAGTGCGAATGATTTCGGCTGTGGCTAATTCTGGACAGAAAGCGATCGCCTGTTGTCTGACTGATTCCAGTAATTCTTGATTGGGCGGGATTTCATCGCTATCTGTGGGAAATTCCACTGTTGCACCTATCCAATAGTCTCCACCACCTACAGGGACTATATGCACGTCATTACCTGTAATTGCTGGTTGAAAGTCGGGATTCCCTAATGATTGCCCTAATCGTACTTGTAAAGCTTGTCCCAACACAGGACGAATATCTACTGGTTGATGCAGTTGTGCTGTGATGGCTGTGGAACCCAAACCAGCTGAGATAATTATCCAATCTGCGGTGATTTTACCGTCTGTTGTCTCGATGGATGTGGATTGGGTGGCTTCTGTGGAGGGGAAACCTAATACAGTCACACCAAATTTAAAGGTTACTCCCTTATGTTGGGCAGCCTCAACTAAAGCTAAAGTCAAAGCTGTAGGGTCTAGTTGGCGGTCTTGTGGAGAGTAGACAGCGCCGACAATTTGCGGATGATCAACTTGGGGACAGATATGTTTGAGTTTGTTCGTGTCCCAAATTTCTAATTTCCAGCCTTGGGTGTGGCGAATGGCTGCTAAATTTTCCCAGCTTTCTAATTTTTCTGCTTCTAAGCACAGACTGAGAATTCCTTGACGGTTAAAAGGGATTTTCCGCCCTGTAATAGCTTCCAATTCAGGAATCAGAGTTTCATAACGTTGGATGCTAGTTTGTCGCATCTGCCAAGCCTTACCCTTGATTTTTTGGCTGATGATGCCTACTAAAACACCCAGTGCTGCGCCTGTAGAAGCTTGGGCGGGTGGTTGTTTGTCAAAAACCGTGATTTTGATTCCTGGGACTTGACTGAGTTCATAGGCGATCGCCGCACCAACTACGCCACAGCCAATAATCGCTACATCCATGAGTTTTTTTTACAGAATGGGAGATTGGGAGGAGAAGAGGAAGAATGAGGAAATAAGCTAAGAAAAAGGAAAAAATTTTCCCCTGCACCCTACTCCCCTGCACCCCTGCTTCTTCTCCTCCCTCATCTCTTATTTTCCCTTGTCTTAACCTTCTTCTGACTGACTACTGGTGTCAGGTAGGAGTTGAACAAACTTATCAATATCTGCAACAGCAGCTTGATAGTTATTTAGAGCCAGGGGAGAATTACCAACACTAGCGGCCTGATCGATTTTGACTAGGTGGTTGAGCAAATCTTTGGTGATTTGCCGTGCTGTGGGTTGGTCTTTGGGTAGCAGGTTAGGTGTGATGTAGGTCATGTTTAATCTGGCTTCCGTAATGGGGCCGTGAATAAAATTACCTACTTTGATCCATTCTTTTTTCTGGATGAGGTTTTTTAGTTCGTCCGCGCGATCGCGTACGGCCTGAATATCAGGTGCGTATCCTTGAATTTTCTCAAGTTGTGCAGCTGTGTAGGTTGGGGGTACAACTGCGGTGGTGGGACTACCACAACTAATCAGGAAAGTTGCTAATAATACCAGAAGTAATGAAATAATTGAGCGTTGACGCGCCATACACTGAAATTGGTTGGTTTCCTTTTGCCGATTCACAGTGTAATTTTAGATCGCAAAGGTAGGTTATCGTTCTGACTAATAAATGATTTTGTCGAAAATTTTTAATTTGCTCACTTGGTATTTTCTCCAAAGGATGCAGTAACCAGTTTTTTTGAGTATAATTACCCAAGATAATTTAGTATACTGTCCGAACTGTAAATCAAAGACTCATTACTCAATTTACCTCACCGTCATTATGAGGAAAGCATGATTATAGAGTTGCGAAATTTCTAAGGTATTGATAAGCTAAAACACCAATACAATAAGCCTTCTGGCGATTTTTTGTTGTCACATTCCCCCTAGACTGACAAAATAAAGGAGTGTTTTATTAGTGAACGCATCTGAACAAGCAATCAACCTTGAACTCGCCAGCAAGATTGCCACAGTAGTCAATTTATTTAAGTTTGAGTTTCCTGATGCCAAATCAGATTTAAAACCTTGGAAGAATGATCCGGAAACTAGAGAGTTAGTTGATCCAGATTCTATTGATATTGGTTTTCATTTTCCTGGGGTCAGTAAATCTTGGCGTAGTCGTAGTGTTTTAATCCAGATCCGATTTTACCAAGACCCGATCACAAAATTACGCCGGGCGATCGGTTTGGAGGCAGCCGGATTTGACCATCGGGGTGAAGTATGGCGACTGTCTACCGTTGAAAACTGGGCTTTTGTTGGTGAGTCTGTACCTTCGCCTCAAGTTGGTAATCAGCTTAAACAAGTTTGCCGCCATATTTTAGATGTATTCAATCAACCTGGTGATTAGGTAGTCTGGTTGAGTTTACATTGATTTTGAAGATGTAAACTTCTCGAAGGATCTAGTTTTATGGAGTAGGATACAGCCATTTGCGAAATAATTGTGTTAGGCGCGGCATGATCACGTAGGTGAGTAGGGCGACACCGAGTCCTGTACTAATCAGTTGATTGAGCAATACAGGCAAGCCAGACAACAACGGTGCTAGCAAACGATTGAGCATAGGGAGAGTTAAGAACACTGCCAACCACGTTACTAACATCATTTTGTAGCGGGGTGGTGGAGACTTCATCGGCCTGTCTGAAAGAGTAAACCAGGTTTCCAATCCGGTTAGTGTTTGAACTGTTTCAGGCTTTTCAATCAAGGGCTGCAATCGCTCAATCCACTCTCGCCGAATATCAGATTCCAGCCACGTTTTGAGATTGTCGTAGCAATCGAACCTGAGAATGACCACATATTCAAGATGGGTGTGATCCTGGGGTCGAATAGTGCTGACACCCAGATGTCCCTTGAATTTTCGTGCATCTGCGGCGATACCGTGAAACCATGCTTCGTAACCTTGCTCGCGCCCCGTTTTCACTACATGAGAGATCACTGCTGTGACTGGATAGCTTTCTTCACTGGTATTGCTTGCTAACGGTTCATCGAACATAGAATTTAAAATTCTGAGTATTTTGATATTTTGCCTCTCAGATCACCACCATGCAAAGTTTATGTGGCTCACTACTAGGGAGATCCAGCACTTGAGTTTGCTGCATAGCTGGTCATCAGGTTTTTGTAGTCAGGAATAAACCCGGCTAAGAGACTACCTAGTCCTTCAATATCGTTACGCCAGTCACGGTGCAATTCACACACAACGCTAAACCAATTGACCAACTGAACTCCAGCACGAGACATTCGATCCCATGCTGCATAGCGACAGGCTTCATCAAAGGTTCCAGAGGCATCGGTGACAACAAAAACCTCATAACCTGCCTCTAATGCCGAAAGCGCACAAAAAGTAACACACACATCGGTGACAATTCCGGCAATGATCAATTGCTTCTTACCTGTTGCTTCTACGGCTTTAACAAAGTCCTCGTTGTCCCAAGCATTGATCTGTCCAGGGCGCGGAATAAAGGGAGCATCTGGAAACTTTTCCTTCAGTTCAGGCATGATGACTCCATTGGGGCCTTGCTCAAAGCTAGTTGTCAAAACTGTAGGTAGGTTAAAAAACTTGGCTGCACTTGCTAGGGCTAGCACATTATTTTTGAAGTCGGCAGCACCAATATCACGCACAAGTGAGAACAGTCCAGTTTGGTGATCGACCAGCAGAACCGCAGCATTATTCTTATCTAGACGGTTGTACTTGAATGTAGACATAAGGTATTTCTCCTAATTTGAGTTACTGGGAATGAGGAATTGCAGAATGTTCTCCAGAATCAGAAACCATTGAGTTGTACAAATTAAATGTGCTTTACCTTTCAATGGCTTATGGCATAAGCTGTTGCAACACGAACTCAGTTTGCAAAATCTGACCAAATTACACCACTCAAGATCCACCAGTTAATCACCCAGTTAAGGTGATACCTTCGGTAAGCTATCTCTTCGAGACGCTACGCGGTAAGCGAAGCTATGCCGTAGGCTTTACGCTAACGCACTTACTTTGGCATAGACTACATCAAGGCTCCCAACGCTTTCAATGTTGCTTTTTGAGCGTTCGTTAATCCCTTTGCCCTTTGAATATTCATGCCCTCATACAGCCGATCCACTATCAATGTTTTTATACAGCGTCCTGTCCCTATGTCCCACACCTTAATTGTGCGATCGTCGCTGCCACTCAGTAAAAATTGACCATTGGAACTAAAGCTCACCGAAGTTACCCAACTCCTATGCTCATGCAACACTTGTAGACAATGTCCTGTTTGCAAATTCCATAGGCGAACGGTTTGATCGCCACTGCCACTTGCCAGGGTTTTACCATCGGGGCTAATGGCAATAGTCCAGATTCCACCTGTATGTCCCCGCAGTATTTGTATGCTCTCTCTTGTCTGGAGATCCCATAAGCGAATAGTTTGGTCAAAACTCCCACTAATTAACTGCTGATCATGGGCAGTAAAGGCCAAGGTGAACACTCCCCCAGAGTGACCCTGCAACACTCCCAGACAAGCCCCAGATTGCACCTCCCACAGGCGAATGGTTTGGTCAGAACTGCCACTTGCCAGGCGTTGACCATTAGCATCAAAGGCGATCGCTCGCACACCATCCTGATGACCTCGCAGCACTTGTAGACATTGATGAGTTTGTACATCCCATAACCGCACAGTTTGATCGTGGCTACCGCTTGCCAAGGTTTTCCCGCCAGGATTGAACATTACTGTCCACACGGGCGCATCATGACCTGACCACTCACTGAGAGATTCCGTTTGCAGATTCCATATCAAAATCGAGCCATCCTGCCCATTAGTTGCAACTGTTTGGCTATCAGGGCTAAAGCTTAAATATGAAGTCCAACTAGTTAAACCAGCAGTTGTATCAGTCACTCTTTGCCAGGTTTTGTCAGGGCGAAGGGGTGATGATAAATCGCCATCGAACTGCAAATGCCATAGGTGAATTGTTTCATCCTGCCCTCTACTAGCAAGGGTTTTACCATTTGGACTGAGGCTGAGAGAGCGA
Organism: Anabaena sp. CCY 9910; assembly: GCF_963920875.1. Lineage (NCBI taxonomy): Bacteria > Bacillati > Cyanobacteriota > Cyanophyceae > Nostocales > Nostocaceae > Anabaena > Anabaena sp. CCY 9910. The sequence goes on from NZ_CAWUDJ010000003.1 coordinate 253,627, forward strand.
ATTCCACTGGTACACCCGCGCAATGTTTTCAGGCTTTGCCCGTGCAGATTCCACAGCCGCACCGTTTGATCTTGACTTGCACTCACCATTAGCTGTCCTCTAATGGCAATAGCCAAAACATCGTCGGTGTGACCGCTTAGAACGTTGATGCACTGTCCATCTTGGACATTCCAAAGGCGGAGAGTACCATCGTCACTTCCACTCGCCAAAATGCTACCATCTGGGCTAAATGCCATACTCCAAACCCAATTGGTGTGTCCATGCAGCACTTTTGATTGATAGGCGTTGGAGTGAAGTTGCCCACTCCAGAGTCGAATCGACCCACCAAAACTACCACTGGCTAGCAGTTGACCATCAGGACTGTAACGTACACAATGAACGCCTTCAGTATGTCCCTGCAACACATTGAGACAGTTTCCATCGATTACGTTCCAAATCCGAATAGACTCGTCTTTGCTGCCACTTGCTAAGGTTTGATGATCAGGCGAGAAGTGAACTGAGTAAACGTTTTTCGTATGTCCCTTTAAAACCTGAAGACAATCTCCTTGTAAATTCCAAACTCTTACCGTTTGATCGTCACTGCCACTGGCCAACCGTTGACCATCGGGACTAAAGTTCACTGACCAAACACAGCCTGTATGCTCTGTTAAAACCCGTAAGCACTGTCCGCTTTGGACATCCCACAACCGTATCGAAGTATCACTACCGCTACTGGCTAACTTGTGACCATCGGGACTAAAGGCAACGCTCCATACCCAGCTTGTATGACCTTCAAAGGTAGCTAATAGTTTAGTGGTAGTGATCTGCCAGAGATAGATAAGTCCAGTTGAATCGCCAACGGCAACAGTCTCACCGTCTGGGCTGATGTCGATGGACATGGCACTATTTAAGCTTTCTGAAAAAATGGACTTGGTTAAATCTGCATTTTGAAAATTGACCCCTGCTAAGTTGACCTGGCGCAGGTCGGCTTGCTGTACTACGAGTTCAGAAAAGTCAGAGCCACGCAAATCCACTTTCATCTGCACCAGAAGATTGATCAAATTACCCACGGCATATCCTGCCCTATGTCTTGATGGCTGTCGCTGCTGTGCCAATAATTGCCTGGCTCTGTCCTCAACCTCTGACAGATTTCTGTAACAAGATAAAAGCCATTCCACCACAGGCTGCATGATTAATCGCAGTTGAATCTCTCGGATATAATCCTTTGCTTGTACCAGAATCAATGAATGGCTTTGCAATACATCAAGCTGCCGAGTTGCAAATTCTGTGCAGACCTGTTGAATCAATCGTTCTGTGACATATTCCATGACAACAGGCTGTAAGAAAAATAACCCATCTATTTTTTCGATGAGCGATCGCCTCAGTAGTGAGTTTACCTGTTGGGGAACGCTTTGCCCGGCGGCTGAACCGACGACATTGTGAATAATCTCTGCGATCGCTACTGGTTCTCTGTAAATGGCAAACCAATATAATATTTTCTGCTCCCCTGGCGATAGGCGATTAAACTGACGATCAAGTAAATTACGGATGTCTTCAAAGATGAAAATTCCCTGACTGATGTAAGCTAAAAACTCAGCAATGCTGCCGTTGAATACATCCTGGGTAGCGGCTGCCACCATCTTCAGCGCCAGGGGATTGCCTCCATAGTGATTAATTAGCGTTTGCCACTGAGCTTCTGAAGCTGTAAATTCTCCCTTTTCTCGAAAGATGGCGCGGCCATCATCGGGTGTGAGTCCACTTAAAGATAGCGATCGCACTCTACCCTGGGCGCTTTCCATCAATGCCATTTCCTGTGGTTTCTCACGGCTGGTTAGCAAGCAACAACTTTGGTGGGGCGTTTCACCGAGAGTTCTTAAAAGTTGTCCATAAGCTTCATAACCTGACCGCCATTGACCGGCTTGTTCACTGTGCAGAATGGTTTCAGTGTTATCTAAAATCAACAAACATTGCTGGGAGCGTAAATACTGCATCAATAGAGAAAGCTTTTCTTCGAGAGTGGCAGGGATGATGGGATCATCACCCTGAAGTGGCATAAAAAATTTCAGCAGGCTGGTCAGGAGTTCATCTAGTGAAGGTGCATTAGCCAGCGATCGCCAGACCACAATTTCAAATTCTGTCTGCATTTGCAGGGCTGCTTTTACGGCGATCGTACTTTTGCCAATCCCTCCAATTCCTAGTAGCCCAACCACGCGACAGCGTTCAGTCACTATCCACTGCCACAGTTGTGATAACTCCGCCTCACGACCATAAAACACCGAGGCATCGACCGCGTTATCCCAGTCTTGTTGAGGATTTGTCCAATGACTTGCTGATTCTGCTCCAGATGTAATCGGGGTTACATAATCAGTGTGGGTTAATTCCATCCCAAACGCCTGGAAGAGAAGCTCTAATGACTGGCGATCAACTCCGAGTTCACGTTTAAAAATACGGGCGAGGGTATTGAGTGATAGTCTGGTGCGATCGCTCAAATCTTCCTGAGTGAACCTTTTACCCCAAGTTTCCTGAGATTCTGCTTTTTGCTTTGCTGCTTGAAACCTCTGCCATCCGTGAGGAGATAGGACAATTCCTCTCACCCGTCCATGAGTAGAGCGTTTGCGCTTGGATTTCGTTGCGTTAGCATCCATTTTGGCCAGTGGTGCAGTAGAAAAAGATAAAGCAAGTATTCTAGGGAACTGAGATCGGTGATATATTCACCAGGAATATACCAGTTTTATGGAATTTAGCCTGGATCTCATTGTAACTCTGGCTAAAAATATATCTTTAGGTATAGAAGAAGCGATCATGCTCTTGGAAATTCGTTTAGCAGATACAGCAGATTGTGACTAAATGAGTACATAACTGGAGAATTAGATATATAAATGATTCTTCTCTCTCCTGCCTTTTCATAGCGATAATTTTTCACACTGAACTACTTATCGAATTTGAGCCATAGTGGGAATTGCTAATTTGCAGCTTAACTCAAAGAAGTTGAGTGGTCTGAATTGGATACAAGTTGAAGAATGAGAACAACGGCTTGAACGCCAAGCAATCTTTCTGTTCAACTCAAGATCCATAGGAGCCTTATGAGTACAATCACAACCCAAGACGGTACAAATATTTATTACAAAGACTGGGGCGTAGGAAAGCCGGTTGTTTTCAGCCACGGCTGGCCGTTGAATGCTGATAGTTGGGAAGCTCAGATGCTTTTTCTCGCAGACCACGGATTTCGCTGCATTGCTCACGATCGCCGGGGTCATGGGCGCTCCAGCCAATCTTGGGAAGGGAACGAGATGGATACCTATGCCGACGACCTCGCCGCACTGATGGAAATTCTAGACCTAAATGGGGCAACTGTGATCGGCTTCTCTACCGGCGGTGGTGAAGTAGCTCGCTATATTGGTCGCCACGGTACAGCACGCGTCGCCAAAGCTGCGCTGATTTCTGCCGTTCCGCCACTGATGCTGAAAACAGAGAATAATCCTAATGGACTACCCATCGAAGTGTTCGACGGGCTTCGTGCTGGTTCCCTGGCTGACCGATCGCAGCTCTACAAGGATCTTGCCAGTGGCCCATTCTTTGGCTTTAATCGTCCGGGTGCCAAAGTCTCACAAGGCATGATCGACTGGTTTTGGCTCCAAGGAATGCAGGCGGGTCACAAAAACACCTTCGACTGTATCAAGGCATTCTCGGAAACCGACTTCACCGAGGATCTGAAAAAGTTCGACGTACCAACGCTGATCATCCACGGCGATGATGACCAAATTGTGCCGATTGGTGCTGCGGCGATCGCTGCTGCAAAATTAGTGAAGAATGCTACCCTGAAAATCTACCCTGGCGCACCCCACGGACTGACCAATACGCACCAAGATCAACTCAACACCGACTTACTGTCGTTTCTTAAAGAATAGAGCGATCGCGTTTCGCCCTTAATCAAAAATAAGTTGAAATTATTATCTGTGGTATGAGGTCAAACTACTGGACTGACACAGCTAAAGTAGTGCATTAGAGGTAGTAGCGCGGCAAGCTTAAAATATTGGGTTAATCAGATGAAAAACCAAAAATTCATCATTGTCATTGATTACTTAACCCAACACATTAGACTAAACGCGCTACCTTAACTGAACTGTTTTGCTTTATAAATAACCGCTTATGTCAAAAGTCAGACTGTAAAACTTAACCTGATATTATTTAATTGATATTGAAAAGTTAAAAATATTATTCAATTACTCTGATAATTAAGCAAATATTGTCGTACTTCACGACAAGAAAGTTTAAGTACATTATTTGTGGTCAACTTGTATTGAAATCAGCTTTAAAATAGTGATACTGTTTATATAGTTCAAAAATTAAAAGTTCCAAAATAATACTCATATTTTTATATTGCTTTATAATTGTCTATGAATTTTTAGATTTTGAATAATCTACTTCATTTAATATACCATACAAATGTGGATTCTATTTTTATAAGATTTTACAGTTTTATAATTATTGCTATTGGGTAGACATGAAACAAATTAAATTTAAAAACAATGCTGGTAAAATAACTGCACTTTTGTTTTTAATTTCAATTTTGCTGACACCTTTTGTAGTTGTAAATGCTGGAGAACGGGGTGTATTAATGCAATTTGGCAAGGTACAAGAAACAGTCATAGATGAAGGAATACATATCATTATTCCTATTGTCCATACAGTCAAAAAAATCAGTGTCAGAATCCAAAAACAAGAAATATCTACTGAAGCTTCTTCTAAAGACTTACAAAATGTTTTTATAGATGTAGCGTTAAACTGGCATATTCTTCCTGAAGAAACCAATATAATGTTTCAAGAAATTGGTGAGGAAAAAGATATAATTGAGAAAATTATCAATCCGGCAATAGAAGAAGTCATCAAAGCAGTTATCGCCAGCTACAAAGCAGAAGAAATAGTGACTAGGCGAGGAGAAATAAAATCTAGCTTTGATAAAATATTAACATCGAGATTGCGTGAATACCATATTGCAGTTGATGATATTTCACTAGTTAATGTGAGATTTTCAGATAAGTTTAGTGAAGCAGTTGAAGCCAAACAAATTGCGGAACAAGATGCTAAAAGGGCAGATTTTATAGCTATGAAAGCGGTAAAACAAGCGGAAGCTAAAGTGAATTTAGCTAAGGGAGAAGCAGAAATAAATAGATTATTGGGTGATAGTTTAACTAATGATATTTTGGTAAGGCAAGCTGTGGAAAAATGGGATGGTAAATTACCTCTAATTATAACTAATGATACACCTCAGGTTTTAAATTTGCCTGAGATTTTAAAACTAAAGTAGTTACTGATCATGCAGTAACCCAGATAAAGCAACTGGGTTTTTCACTAACTACCAGCAAAAAAACTAGGAGTATCGAGAACTTTAAAGTGGATTAATATCATAATCAAAAATGTATAGGCAGTTGAAGAAACTAAACCTGTTAATATTTCTTTTCTGACGTTACGTTCTTGAGTTTGTTTTTGCAACACATCAATTGTACCTGCCTGCATTAACAAAATGCCAATAACGTTAGATAACCAGTAACCGATTATCACGCCAGGCATCAGTAATTTAGGTGCAAACAAACTACAAATATAGCCGAAAAAATAAGCAATTGGTAAATTAAATACCAAATCATTCCACCAGCATAATGGCGATAATAAGTATCCAATTACTAAGAAAAATCCACCCCTGAGCCTCTGTAATAATGTTTTAGGCACAGTTTCTGAGATGTGTGACAACGACTCTTGATGACTCTTTGAGATATCATTCATTTTTGTACAGTAATTCTATCGTGTAACCGTACTTTAAAGCAAAAAGTCAAAAAAGTCTAGAGCTAAACAGAAGTGGGAATTTAAGAAACAGGTGAATTATACATAGGATTTTTGTATTAAAATACTCCATGCTTCTATGGAAAGTTTTACTCATTATGAAGCAATTCCTGTTCTTCAGGAAGTAACTTTGCTTCAATCATGGGTTTTTCAGTTGTCATATTGGCTGGTTGTGATAATGGTCGAATGATAAAACTTACGCCAATTGCCCAAGCGATCGCCACCATCCAACCTGCGATAATGTCACTGGGAAAATGTACTCCTAAATATAGCCTTGTCCAACCAATGGCTAGGACATACACACTACCCAAAATCACTGTTAACCAACGCCAAGTGCTACCCCAAGTTAAAATTACCAATATGGCAATCAACGTCATACTCGTCATAGCATGACCACTGGGAAATGAATAATCAAACTCTGGTGCGACTGATTCCCATAGATGAGGCCGGACTCTGTGCCAAAATATTTTGGCTGTGCGGTTGATAGTAGCACTACCCGCAGCAGTAATCAGTAAATACGAGAGAGAACGCCAGCGCCGTTGCACTAGTAAAATCAGGCCAATAACAGTCAAAATAGGGGCTATAGTCCAAAAAGAACCAAATTTTGTGAGTATAGCGGCAAATATATCCAAGTTTGGCAGTTTTACAGCGTGAAGCGTCACCAAAATCGGTAAATCCCAAGGAAAACCACCCTCGTTATACTGCACCTGTAACGCTAGCAGTCCAAAAATTTGTAATGGTATATATACTCCCAAAAACAGTACCAACAAAGAGCGCCAGTGTATGGTTAACAATCTTTGCACAAATCCAATAGGCGATCGCAACTTTTCATCTCGGACTTTTTCTAAAAATGGCATATCAAGTACTCTATCACGATAAAAATAGTGTAGTTTTTATCAATACTATTATAGTTTTGCCACTGAGGTAAAAGTATTTGTGATGATTTGTTTTCCAGAAAATCCTATTCCTATACAAGTATTAATTCATACTGTGATTCTGCTCTGGTCTACAAAAAGATAGACTTTTATTACTTTTAACACTAAAATACGGTAAATCGGTAAACTTTAAGTACTTAATGAGATTCTCCCACTATTTATTCAAAAACTTGTGGTCACACGAAACATTCTGCACAACAGCGTTACACCACGTTGGATTTTAGATTGAGAATCGCTGTCTGGGTTCTGGGAATCCACCTGTCCCATTCGTTTTTCAAATTGGTATTACAAGTAGTCTTTTAGTTTCGGCTCAACAAAGCCGCATTCACAAAACCCTAGTTAAGGACAGGAGTATGGATTTTTTCTTATTGCCTCTTTTCAGCTTTCTAGTTGGTATCGTTGTTGGTTTAACGGGAATTGGTGGTGCTTCTCTCATTACCCCAATGTTGATTTTCGCTTTTCAAGTACCACCTGCCGTAGCAGTAAGTTCTGATGTGGTGGCGGCGACGTTAATGAAAGTTATTGGTAGCGTAAAACATTGGCAGCAACAAACCGTCGATAGAGAAGTGGTGAAATGGTTGGCTTTGGGGAGTGTTCCTGGTTCTTTGCTGGGAGTAGGAATACTGCACCTGATAAAACTGAAAGCCGAACATAGCTTAAATGACATTATGCTGCATTTGTTGGGTGTGACGATTTTATCAGTCACTATTTTGGCATTAATGCAAATGCTGCTATTGACCTTCTTTCCACAGTTACAACTACCTGAACTACCCAAATTTGACTTAACTACTCAGCTAGGACGCTTACAGACGGTAATTGTAGGAGCGTTTTTAGGCTGTGTTGTGGGTCTGACAAGTGTTGCTTCTGGTTCATTGTTTGCCTTGGTACTGATTGCATTTTTCCGGTTGGATGCGCGGAAATTAGTTGGTACAGATATTTCCCAAGCCGCAATTCTGTTAATTTTCACGGCTGTTGGACATCTCACCTTGGGAACAGTTGATTGGAATCTCGTATTACCAATATGGCTTGGCTCAGTACCAGGAGTATTAATAGGAGCTAAAGTCTGTCAAATTGTGCCACAGAAACCACTACGATTTATGGTTTACTTTATATTAATGTTGGTGAGTTTAAAGTTGGTTTATTAGGTGGAATTTGTGGAGATTAATGAAGCAAATTTAATAAATTAGGATACACTCTCATGAGTGATTTGATTACTACATTTTTAGTAGCAATATCAGCCTTTGTGGCTACCAATATTGACGATGTCATAATTTTATTAATACTTTTTTCTCAGGTAAATTCTATTTTTAGATGTCGGCATATTGTCGCTGGTCAATATTTAGGCTTTATAGTGTTAATTATTGCTAGTCTCCCTGGGTTATTTGGTGGATTAATCTTACCACCCAACTGGATTGGACTCCTGGGATTAATACCGATGGCAATGGGTATCAGTAGTTTGGTGAATGGAGAAGAAAATGAAACTCTAGAGATGGCAAACTTTACAACAGAATATCAAGATACAAACACCAACAATTTGTTTAATTCACAGACTTACAACGTTGCCGCCATTACCATCGCTAATGGCAGCGATAATATTAGCGTCTATATGCCATTATTTGCTAGTAGTAATGTAGTGAATTTTATAATTATTATCGGAGTATTTTTTATATTAATAGCAATTTGGTGTTATGTGGCCTATAAATTTACTTATCAAACTAAGATAGCTGATATATTAAGTCAGTACAGTAACTATATTTTGCCTTTTGCTTTAATAATATTGGGTGGAATAATTATTTTAAAAACAGAATCTTTAACTTTGATAAAGTTGGTAGCTAGTTGTATTTGTTTAGCGATTTTAGTAAAAAAGCAACCAACGTCGAACTAGGCCACTTGTACATTATCCTGCATGAGCATATCTTCAAAAGCCATCATGACTCGTGTATGGAACCGTTGACGGTGTTTTAGTTTCCAAATTGGCTGGATAATTTCTAATTCCGTCTTGGATTGTTTCTGTGGGTTGATAATTTGCACAGCGCGTAATGTCCCTAGTTGTAATTCTTTTTTCACCATTGATTCTGGAAGTGCAGATGCGCCAACACCACTTTCTACAACTGCTTTTACCATTTCACTAGTGTTGAGATTAAGTACAACATTTAAGCGACTAGGCTCAATTCCCCAACTTTGTAAGGCTTGCTCAAACATCTGTTGTGCGCCAGAACCAGATTCACGCATCACCCAACTTGTGCGCAATAATTCATCTAGATAAATCTCATTATACTGAAACCAAGGGTGAGATTTACCCACAACAATGTGTAGGCGATCGCTTCCTACTTCGTCTTGCTCTAAAGATTGTCGTAATGATGCTTTAATCTCCCCTGTCACTAAACCCAAATCATACATACCTACAGCAGTTCCATCACAAATCTCTTCAGCATTTCCCAACTGACAATTGATAAAAATGCCAGGATATAACTGCTTGAACTGGCTAATTTTTTCGGGTAACCAATAGTTACCCACGGTGAGACTTGCACCTATCTTTAATTCTCCCCGTTGTAGATTATTTAATTCCTTCAAACCGCGCTCTGTTAACTGTACATGGTCAATAATCTTTTGCGCCTCACCTTGTAATAATTTACCAGCATCTGTGATTTCAATATGACGACCAATGCGATGAAATAATCTGACACCATATTCTGTCTCTAAGCTTTGAATAGCAGCACTAACTGCTGGTTGAGTAATATAAAGTGCTTCAGCTGCACGGGTAAAGTGCAGCATTTCCGCCACAGCTAAAAAAATTCGTAACTGTTCTAGCGTCACGTCGCTCTGCTCCGAATTCAAAATTCAAAATTAACCATCTCCGCAATTGTGATAAATCGCGTAGCAGTTATTTTGAAGATATTAAAGGAATTATACGGTAAATTTAGCGACTAACTGTAGATTGTTGTAATGATCTTTACTTCCACTGTTGCAGTCATATCTGCACATCCATAAATTCAGTCTATGGATTTAACAAAAAAGACTGTTTGCTCTTATTGATAGGTAACCATAGAGTGAAACTATACCTCTAACCAAAGTGCTAACTACACTGATGATTTTCTGAAGTTACCCATTTTCCACACTCACAACCTCCATTCCACCCATACAGATGCTTGACGATCACTACCATTGAGGAGACACAACGCACCCATGAGCGAACTACTGACTGCTATTTCTACAGGATTCACGGCTTTTGTGGCTACTAATCTCGACGATATTGTCGTCCTGTCACTGTTTTTCTCACAGATAAATGCTTGTTTTCGCCGTCGCCATATATTTATCGGTCAGTATTTGGGTTTTAGCGCCTTAGTAGTTGCCAGTTTGCCTAGCTTCTTTGGTAGACTCATCATCCCAGCATCTTGGATTGGTCTACTTGGTGTTGTGCCGATAATTATTGGCATCAATCGCTTACTAAATCAAGAAACTAGCGACACAGAAGATTTAAATACTCCTGAATCTTCGCCGTCTTGGTGGAACAATTTTCTTTCACCCCAAACCTATGGTGTAGCAGCAGTCACAATTGCGAATGGTAGTGACAACATTAGTATCTATATGCCCATGTTTGCCACGAATACATGGGATAACTTACTGGTAATTTTGCTAGTTTTCTTCGTGATGGTAGGTGTGTGGTGTTATCTAGCCTATCACTTAACTCAGATCAAGGCGATCGCTTCTGCAATTACCCACTATGGTAATTCTTTAGTTCCCTTTATATTAATAGGATTAGGTGTTTCCATTTTAATAGAAAGCCAAACGATAGAAACTCCCATTTTACTTTTCATAATCTGTGTAAGCATTGGGTCTTACCTGTTAATTTTAAGCAAGAATATTTGGCGAGTAAATTATAAATTCTCCTTGGAAGCACCTGAAGCAGAGCTTATACCTGGAATTAAACAAAAATGAGCTTTTATCTTAGTAACTTGCATCATTAGATAGATGTAAAAATTCTCAATTAATACCTTCAATTAGGTAGTTAGCATCCGAAACCACTAATTTTTCAGGAGAAAACCATGAAAATTTTCAAGAATACTCTACTCAAAACCGCGCTAGTTTGCTTATTACTCTTGGTCAACTTGATGGTTGCTTCACCATCTTGGGCAGGAAAGAAATTAGCTAATGACCCAGACTATATAGAAATCACCAAATCACTAGACTCTGCTTTACAGGATAGACAAACCCAAGGATCAACACCAGAAATTGAGCAAAAAATTTCTAACTTGCAATACCAAAAATACATTATAGAAAATAGTGAAGAACCTGTGGGAATTTGTCGCAATGAAACAGATAAAACACTATTGATATACGGTGAAAAACCGAAAAAATCTACCTCGACCTACGACAATGAATTATATCTGCTTCCTAGTGGTGCAGAAACTGATGATGAGTGGGACTGTCAAGGTGTTTATCTTCCTGGAAAAGCTGCTACAGCAGAACAAGCAGCAACTCCCGCTCAAGTTGTTAAGATTTTTCACGGAACTAGGTTAGTTGCTACAAACAACCCCCAAACTAGTGAAATTGAATTCAATCTTCCACCTACAAAGGTTTTCCAATCTGGCGAAGTTAACTGGTTTATTCCCGAAAATTCTCAAGCCGCGCTAGATGCAGGAGTTACCACAGCGAAAATCGAAGATTAAGTGACTGGTAGGAATTGAATAGGTCTGTTCACCTAAGATATTGCACAGAAATAAAGAGTTGGAATTTTTCCGACTCTTTTGTTGTCAATTTATGACGGACTTCAAATATTTTGGCAATTTGGCATAACTTGTCTAGATTTTGCAGTTTAAATGAGATATCAAGAGAGCGGAACAGCCGCAACAAATCGCCAGTTGTTGACCCTATGCTGTAAAGTCACGCAGCAACCAATTTACAGTACTCGGTCATCGCTCCACTACAACTGGCTAGTAATCTACTAGAAAATCTATAGCCATAGAGGGAATTCCCCATAAAAAAGTCCCAAAATTTATTCTAGGATGGATATCCTACTTGTCCGTGATGAGTAGCAGGCATCTTAATCGCATCACAAGATGGGATAATTTATTTCCTGGTATTCCCTTGATGGACAAAAATATAGTGTCAGGCGACAATGCAAAAACTCCTTTTTCACGGCAAAGATAGCTTTAAAGCGCAAGCCCTATTCCTTGGTAAGAAAATTAACCTACAAAGATTGGAGAATTACGATTGCTTGGCGACTATGCCATTAATAGTTACCGTAGGTGAACAAGGTTGTGCTGTGCTTCTGAGTTATGGTGCAGTTGTTTTGTTCAACCTTGAGCCTATGGAAAAGGTAGCATTTTTGAGCAAACTATCCTCTCTAGTTAGTGATTCTTTTACTGAACCGGAAACAGAAGAGGTAGATGTTCGCCGCAATATTGCGGAAAGTGAAAGAGTTAAAGAAGGGAAAATTTTCCTGCATGAATTTAGCGTAGAACGTTTACAGATAGTGGCTGATATTCTTGCTAAGAGTGTTGTTCTATCTCACTATGAAACGAGTTTAGCAACTGTATTTGATCAAATTGAACCGTTCGCGGCTAGTCTCCAGGGTGACAATAGGAGTCAACGCAAAAGTCGGGAATTATTGCGTCAACTTGGAGCTACCCTGCTAGTTCAACATAAAATTGTGGGTCGAGTAGAAATTATCGATAAGCCGGAATTGCTATGGGAATCACCACAACTAGAAAACTTATATCTGCGTTTGGAAGATGAATACGAAATCCGTGAGCGTCATAATGCTTTGGAACGAAAACTAGAGCTAATTTCCCAAACTGCACAAACTGTGCTGGAGTTCATGCAGCATAGCAGTAGCCAGCGAGTAGAATGGTATGTAGTGATTTTGATTGTGGTGGAAATTCTCCTGTCGCTGTACGACATAATTTTTAAACGCTAATGCTAGTAAAAATTTAGCTTTACTGAATCACAATATGAATCGCGCGCATCATATCTTTGCGGGTGTTTTCTCCCTGCATCACAATACAATGATACTTGATCAGTTATTAACAGGACTTACGTAGCTGGCACAATAGTAGGGTGCGTCAGATATGGAAAATCCTCTAATGTGTACGAAATTATTGGGGCTGACGCACCCTACAGTTACTTTGACTATGACACTTGCGTAAGTCCTAATTAATTTTCCTCTTCATATTCAGTAATGTCCAATTTTTGATAGAAATCATTTATTAAAATCTCTAAGTTAATCAATTAATTTGATTACTATTTTCGTTAGAGAAATCTTTATTGATTTCCTAAAAAATGTCAGCTTAATTTTGTAAAATAGATGGAATATTAAAATTACTTGAGAAGCAAATAAATAAATATATCTCATGACAATAGAAGCCGAAAAATTGCCAAGTAAAAATTCAGTAAAAAAGAAATATAGATCCGATAGAATCCGAGATCATTTAGCTAATGAACGTACCTATCTAGCATGGATGCGGAGTGGTATTGCACTCATGGGTTTTGGTGTGTTGATTGTGCGATTGCGGATTCTTCAACCTCCATTAGCATCACAGCCTCCTGGTAATGGTTGGAAGTTAGGATTAGCATTTGCCTTAGTCGGAGTATTGACGGTGTTACTTTCAACACAGCATTATTTCGCTGTTCGCAAAGATATTGACGAGGATACTTATCAACCACCAGACCGTTGGATACTTCTGGCGAGTCTGGCTGTGATTCTCCTGGGCGGGGGTGTACTGTACTATGTGTTTACCGTTCCTCTAGATTATCTGAATACTTATATTCTGGAGTAATGGAGTGTAAAGAAATTAGTAAACTAGGATGGAAGATGCTGGATTTCCACTCTCCACTTCCGGCCTAAGTTACTATTTTTGCTGACAACTCAGTATTAATTGAGTGCAGATATTTCCAACTCTGATAAATCCTTGAACAACGTTGTACTTAAATAGCGTTCGCCAAAACTAGGTTGAACCATAACAATCAACTTACCGCTATTTTCTGGACGCTTTGCCACCTGAATAGCTGCATACAACGCTGCACCTGTAGAGATACCTGATAATAAACCTTCTTCTCTTGCTAATCTGCGACTATAGGCGATCGCATCCTCATCCGAAACGGCAATTATCTGATCAATCAATTCCAGACGACAAATTGCCGGGATAAATCCTGCACCGATACCTTGAATTTTATGCGCTCCTGATTTTCCTCCGGAAAGCACTTGGCTATTGCTTGGTTCTACAGCAATAGCTTGAAAACTGGGTTTACGTTCTTTAAGTACCTGAGCGACTCCAGTTAATGTTCCGCCAGTCCCGACTCCACCCACTACAATATCTACCTGTCCATCGGTATCTGACCAAATTTCTTCAGCAGTAGTTTGACGATGTACTTTGGGATTCGCTGGGTTACGGAACTGTTGCAACATATAGGCATTAGGCAATTCTGTCACAATCTGCTCGGCTCTGGCGATCGCTCCCCGCATCCCTTCCAGACCTGGAGTTAATTCCAACTGTGCGCCATAAGCTCGCAACATCGACCGTCTTTCTGTACTCATCGTCTCCGGCATGGTCAGAATCAAATGATAGCCTTTAGCAGCAGCCACCATTGCCAAAGCAATACCCGTATTTCCTGAAGTTGGTTCTACTAATATTGTCTTACCTGGATGAATTAGACCTGCCTCTTCTGCACTTTCCACCATACTTACGCCAATTCTGTCTTTCACCGACGCAGATGGGTTCATGCTTTCTAACTTCACCACTATATCGGCTACAGATCCCTCTGCTTGGGGAATATTATTTAACCGCACCAATGGCGTACGTCCAACTAGCTCTGTAATATTTCTGGCAATTTTCATAACAGTATTCTTATATCGCTAAATGTAATACATCTGACCTTTCTGTAAACGTGCTTCTCGTTGGTCACACAAGTCTTGGATAGTATATTGGCTCAAAATATTTTGTGCAGCTACATCCGCTTGTTGCCAAATCTCGCACACCAAGCTTTTTTCTAAATTTTCTTCAGAAGGAGATTCTTTTTCTTTTTGCTCTCCATCCAACATAATTACGACCTCTAACAAGGTCAATTGCCGAGGTTCACGGGTCAAAACAAAGCCACCTCTAGAACCACGTTGACTCTGCACTACGCCAGCCCGCCGCAAACTAGAAAGAATCTGCTCTAGATAGCGCTCTGGAATCGGATGCTTAGCAGAGATGTCACTCATGGTTGTGGGTGTTTTTTGAACATATTGGTTAGCTAGTTCTAAAAGTGCCAATAGTGCATATTCCACTTTGGCAGACAGATCCAATAGGGTATAGTTTTGTTTTTTTAAGCTCTGCGTCATCATACCACTGTTAATTGATAGACTTATTGTACTTTAAACGAGAAAATTGCTAAAAACAATGTTCTATGAGATACAGTTCTGCGAATATTCATTAAATTACTATAAGTCTATCAGCTTACCGTTATTTGTCTATAAAGCTTTTTATTTAAGCCTGAATCAGTGTATGAAAACCTAATTTTCTTAGTTATCACTTATTTGTTCATGTAATAAATATCACCATAATCTCAAACTAACTCATCATTTCTCAGGGCAAAAATATGCTTTTAACTGACTTACGCACAATTTATGAACGCGATCCCGCAGCCCGTAATTGGCTAGAAATTTTATTTTGTTATCCTGGCCTTCAAGCCTTGATGTTTCATCGCCTTACCCATTGGTTGTATAAGATTGGAATTCCCTTATTTCCACGATTGATTTCGAGTATCAGTCGGTTTTTGACAGGAATTGAAATTCATCCTGGTGCAAAGATTGGTAAAGGCGTATTTATCGACCACGGTATGGGTGTAGTTATTGGTGAAACCGCCATTGTTGGTGATTATGCACTGATTTATCAAGGTGTTACCCTTGGCGGCACAGGCAAGGAAAGCGGTAAGCGTCATCCTACATTGGGTGAAAATGTAGTTGTAGGAGCGGGTGCAAAAGTATTAGGTAATATTCACATTGGTAACAACGTTCGTATTGGTGCAGGTTCAGTAGTTTTGCGCGATGTTCCCAGCAATACGACAGTTGTAGGCGTTCCAGGGCGTTTGATTCGGGTTGATCAAGCTCATGTTTTAGCGCATGGAAAAGTCCGCGATATGGAAGCAGAGGCTATCCGCGCCCTCTTTGAACGTGTGAAGGATTTAGAACAGCAGGTAGAACAGTTAGGAGGTAATTTTCATGTATCCATCAACCAGGTGGACAATCAACACCTCCAAGAGACTAAAGCTGAGAGTAATTTAGTCATTGAAGAGTTTTTGGATGGTGCGGGAATTTAAATGCTGTTTTTGAGGGTTTTTAAACCCACAGAGAAGTTAGAGTAGCGTCTCGCAGGGAGAGAGATTTTGAACTCCTCACGGAGACGCTACGCAAACGGTGGTGGCGCGGAGTTTTTAATCTACAGTGGCGATTTGCTGTTTAGGGAAGTCTTGGTTGGCTACAACTTCGCCAAAGGGACTCAATAGTTGTGGTGCTACTGTTGGTTGATGCTGTAGGGGTAACCGTGGAAAGAGTAACTCTGCTACTCGATAGGCTTCTTCTAGATGGGGATAACCGGAGAAGATAAAGGTATCGATACCTAATTTTTGATATTCCAGCATTCTTTGAGCTACTGTATCGGGGTCACCAACTAAGGCAGTCCCCGCACCGCCGCGCACTAAACCAATTCCCGCCCATAAATTCGGGCTAATTTCTAAAGCTTCTCGACTGCCGTTGTGTAATTCTTTCATTCGGCGTTGTCCTTCGGAATCCATGCGAGAGTATGCTTGTTGGGCTTGGGCGATCGCCGAATCATCTACGTAGCGAATTAAATTATTGGCTGCATCCCAAGCCTGGCTTTCAGTTTCCCGGACAATGACATGGAGACGAATCCCAAAACTTAATGTTCTTCCTTGTGCTGCTGCTAGTCGGCGTACAGAGGCAATCTTTTGGGCAACTTGTTCTGGTGGTTCGCCCCAAGTTAAATATACATCTACGTGTTTGGCAGCGATTTCTTGAGCAATGGGGGAAGAACCGCCAAACCACAGAGGTGGATGAGGTTGCTGGACTGGGGGAAATAACAGCTTACCGTCTTGAATATTGAGATAATCGCCCTGGAAGTTGGCGGTTTCTCCGGCAGCAATCTCCCGCCACACTGCCAAAAATTCATCTGTTAATCTGTAGCGATCGTCATGGGTAAGATGCAATCCATCCCCTGCCAATTCCACTGGATCACCACCTGTAACGACGTTAATTAGCAAACGTCCTCCAGAAATGCGATCAAAAGTTGCTGCCATTCTGGCTGCAACTCCCGGTGACATCAACCCCGGACGTATCGCCACCAAAAATTTCATCTGTTTGGTGTGTGTTACCAAGGTTGATGCCAAAATCCAAGCATCTTCACAAGAACGGCCTGTAGGTAATAATGCACCTGTAAAACCTAAGTGATCTACAGCTTGAGCAATCTGCCGCCAGTAATCAAAGTTGACTACGCGCCCGCCTATGGCAGTACCTAGATAGCGCCCTTCACCGTGAGTGGGAATAAACCAATGTAGCTGCATGATTTCTATGTCAGAGCAAGATTTACTGTTGCTTTAATACGGTAAATCTATCGAACTACCGTATTAATAAAATACTATTAGACTATCGCACAGCCCATGAGGTAAATCAAGACTTTGAGGGAATTAAGTCCGGTTATCCTATCAACTTTAAGTAGTTTAATGCTTGCGGTTTTGTAGTGAGTGTGGCATACTCTTGGTCATAAGAACGATAATCCGACCGATTTACTGTAGTTTATAAAAACTTAGTTAGAGATGTTATTAGCACCTCTACAAATTTTGGTGCAAGGAATTAATCATGCTTAAAGATGCACAAGGGCTAGTAGTAACCACAGATTCAGCCAAAGCGATCGCAGCCATTAACCGTTTTACCCAGCAGATGTTGGGTTATGGTAGTGATGCAGAGACAGCAATTTTACAAGCAATTGCAGCAGATCCCACTTGTGCATTAGCTCATGCTTATGCTGCTGCTTATTATCTCACCCAAGAAAACCGTAAATCTTGGCAGCAAGCTCAACCATATCTGCGAACAGCACAACAGCATTTCGCCAAAGCTACTGCCAGAGAACAATTATATATACAAGCAATTTCCGCCTGGGCAAATCAAGAGATTGAGGTAGCGATCGCTATTCATGAAGAAATCACCGATAAATCCCCCTGTGATTTGATTTCTGTGCAGCAGGGACAATATCACTATTTTTATTTGGGCGACAAAGAAAAATTATGGCAAATTGCCCAAAAGGTTTTACCTAGCAATCCGGAAAATCATTATTTATATGGCATGGTGGCCTTTGGTTTAGAACAGTGTCACCAACTTGAAGCAGCAGAAAACATGGCTTATCAAGCGATCGCCATAAATAAGTATGATCCTTGGGCGCATCATGCGATCGCTCATGTTATGGAAACACAGAAAAGAGTTGATGAGGGAATAGCTTGGATGGAGAGTTTTGCAGATACCTGGGAGAACTGCAACTCTATGCTCTACACTCACAACTGGTGGCACATTGCCCTATATTATTTGCAGTTAGAAAACTACCGAGAAGTTCTCAACCTGTATGATACGCACATTTGGAGACGTGCTAATAAACAATCTCCCAAAGACCAAGTAGGAGCAATTTCCCTATTATTGCGGCTGGAATTACACGGTGTAGATGTGGGCAACCGTTGGCAAGGTATCAGTCCTTATCTTTACAGTCGCATTGATGAACACGCTTTACCATTTCAAGACTTGCATTATGTCTATGCACTCGCCAAAGCGGGACACCATGATTGGGTAAAGCAAATGCTGTTGAGTATGCAGTATCACGCCTTGAGTATTAATCCTTTCCAACGACGGCGTTGGTTAGAAATAACCCTACCCGCCGCCAGAGGTATGGTAGCTCATGCCCAAGGAGATTTTCATACAACTGTTGCAGAACTCCAGCCTGTTTTGTCGCGTCTGCATGAAATTGGCGGGAGTCATGCACAGCGAGTATTATTTGGGCAAGTTTATCAAGATGCTGTGTCGTCGTCTCAACAGCAGAGTTGGGTTTATGGCATTACCGCCTGATGTGAAATCTTTTTGCCTCTGCGTGAGCTTTTACACTTTCAAAGTGTAACGTGGAGGCGATCGCTATAAATCTGATTTAATATCTGATAATCTTTTAATTCCACGGCTGCAAAACGCCTAACTCCAAAGCGTTCCATCACTCTTTGCAAATCTGCATCTGGTTGGAGTAGTGCTAACCGCATTTGCTCAATCAAAGATATACCTAGACGCTGTGCTACTACTAAAGGCGGCATCGGAGCAGGCCCCAGTACTTCCACTACACGCAAATGCTGTAATAATTCGGGAAAATCCTTGAATTCTTGTTCTAATACCACACTATCAATCGCTGCACAGTCTGCCAATCCCTCAACTACCCAGCGAATTGAACGCTGATGTGAACCTGATTGTAGGGTGTTGCTAAAGAAATTTTCCGGATATCTTTGCTGAATTAAATGATGACAGAGTAAATTGTAACCACTATTAGAACCAAGGTCGTTATAGCAAAATGTTTTTCCTGACAAATCTGCAAACTTTGTCATCTTACTTTTAGTATTGATGATGACATCTGCAAAGTAAACAGGATGGTTACCATAGCGCGATGATTCCATCACAGGGGCAACCAATGTTTGCAATTGAGTTGTAACTGTTTGACTATAGCGAATTAGTGGTAATCCACAAATAAAAGCTAGGTCTAGTTGGTCTTGTAATAATAAGGGGTCTTCTAGAGGATCACATTCACCTGGCTGTAGTTGGATTTCCATCTGTACAACCCGACCTAAATAAGTGGCGATCGCTTGATAGAACTGCCACCAATTAGGAGCTAGATAAGATACCAAACACAACCTTTTATCTATAGTCATTTTTGTTCGGCAACAGTTCCATGCTGAAGTCCTTGAGTCAGCTTTTTCCCAAACCAATAAATAGATAAAAATCCTAAACTAGTTAATACTAAAAACATCATACCCAAAACAGTAGTATACGCTTGCGTATGCCACCATAACCGACCATAAAAAGTTATAACTGTTTGAGATATCTTACTTAAAAAAGGAAGATTTACTCTTGTATCGTTCTGAATACTGATATGTTGGGCTAATGCCATTTCGATTTTTCCCTTCAACCAAATGAGTAAACAACACTAACTTGATGTGCTTACTGTAGATTGTATGGCATATTGTCTAATTTCGTCAAATGCTTGACAATAATACAATGTTGCTAAATTAGCAATTTGCACAATCCATCGTGAAAGCTGTTGACAGCCCTGATTAGTAGTTATGCAATTAAGGCGCGCATTAGCTTAACGTAAGTGTAGACATAATAAAAAACTCTACCCAAAAGGGAATAGAGTTTTTGTTAGTAATTGGCAAAACAGCTAACGACCGCCTAGAAAGAAGATATTCAACTAGATTTAAAACCACTGACACACGCAGCGCTATCAACTATGAAACCTTCCCCAATACTATTTTTTTGCCAGCACTTCCTGGGGAGTAATTGCTGCATATTGTTCTGGAGTTAAAAAGCCCTCTCTGACATTCACCTTTCTTGGTATCAGCCCTAAGCGGTACCATTTGTCAGCAACTTCCTGCTGTTTATTAATAATTTGTTCAGTAATTGGTATGAGTGTGAAATCATACTTACTGTGCATAATTTCTAATGTAGGCGGGTCAAGTTGAGTAGTTTGAGCAAGTAAGTTAGCCAGTTCTTTGGGGTTATTTTTTGCCCAATTTTGGGCTTTTTGCAGTTCTTCCAGAAATATTTTGATTAACTCTGGATTTTCTTGGTAAAACTTACGGGTTGTAGAGACATAGTTGTTAGTATCCCGTAAACCATTGCCACCATCTGTTAAAACTCTACCAACCTTCTGTTGTACATTTCTAGTCACAAATGGTTCCCAAATAAACCAAGCATCAACTTTACCTTGACTAAATGCCACATTCGCATCGGGAGGTGGTAGATAAACTGGCTGTATATCACTCAGTTTTAACCCTTCTCTTTCTACAGCCCTGACTATAAGATAGTGACCGATAGATGCTTTTTGAGAAGCAATTTTCTTACCTTTTAAGTCTTTAACACTTTTAACATTAGAGTTAGCAGGAACTAACAGCGACACTGCTTTACCATCAGAAGAATTAGCAGCTAAATAAACTAGAGGTGTCCCTGCTGCTTGGGAAAAGATAGGAGGTGATTCAGCAGTTGAAGCAATATCCAGTGCGCCTGTATTCAAAGCTTCTAATTGCTGAGGGCCAGCAGCAAATTCAGGCCATTCTACTTTGTAACCTAAAGGTTTTAGTCGCTCTTCTAGAATACGTTTTTGTTCTAGAACCGCTAAAGCTGTCAATTGTTTGGAGCGGACAATCCTCACCACTTTATTAGTAGCATTTGTATTTGCTACATTAGATGCGGAAGAAGATGCTTGTTGCTGGTTATTATTTTGGGAAGGGCTACAACTAAATAGTGTGGTAGACAATACTAGGCTACAGCCAAGAGCAAATAAAGCGTGACGACGAGTAGTGCGTTTACTTGTCCACGATTGAGATATATTTGCAAAATCTTTTATTAATTGACTCATTTTTTAGAACCAAATATTTCAAAATGTAAAATTAAGTAAATAAGGTGGAATATCCACCTTACGCAACCGATGAGAGGATTACTATGGCTAAAACTTTGGGATTAGGAGTGTTACAAACAAGCAAGATTTATCCATCAACGCTACTTTTCTTTAATTCTTGTTGAGTCTACTTAACCTTAAAACCTTACTCTGTAAGCACTTTTACAAAATAACTATTTTAGTAGTAACAAGACTTCCTGGAACTAACTCCTGTTAGTCGGTAGAAATTAAGTAGTTTAATGATAATATAGCAGTGTTGCATGGTTAACAATAAAAGGCAAGTCTATTATGTAAAGAAATTTAGATATGAAGTTATTTTCAGCTTTCGCCTCAAAGTCATGAAACTATGACATTAAGGAGCTATAGGAAAATGTACTCATAGCTTTTTTTCAAATAATCATTTACCTCAATGATTTATATAGCTATAATCTTTGCTATATAAGGGTTTTAGGCTGAAACAGCTAGTAAATGAAAAAGATATTATTTGTCAACTTTTTTTGATTTAGGAAGATGACAAATCAAATCAACGGATGGAAAATTTTGCATATTAAGGGATACCTGAACTTCAACAAAGTAGTGCATCATGACTAACAGAATAGTCCAAGTCCTTAATTAATGAGGATTGTAGCCAATGGTAAGCTCATGAAATATTGGCAAGCCGAGTAATTTACGTCAAGTACATAGATATAGCGTCCTTCAAATTACTAGAAATTTGGAAACTATTGCTTTCCCAAAAATAAAGGGTTACCTTGCTAATTAAGTCAGCCACATTACCTACTGCAAAAGCAAGGAGACTATTTCTATGATGACAACTGAATCCATACTTGCTGAAATGGAAGCTTGCAAACAAAACTGCATAGAATGTCAAACGACTTGCATTGATACTATTAAGTATTGCAAGAATCAGAATGGTAGATACATGGATATGAGTATGATGTCCATGATGCGGGACTGTGCAGAAATGTGCATGATGTGCGTCAACATGATTAATGACGGTTCTGAGTTTATGGGAAACACCTGTAGCTTGTGCGCCCAAATTTGCGATCGCACTGCTATCGCTTGCGAACAGATGAGCGGTGATGCCACAATGATGTTCTGTGCTGCTATTTGCCGCAAGTGTGCTGAATCTTGCCATAAAATGGGACTAAATTCCGCTTCTTATTTCCGCAGATCAAGCTTGGTAACAGAAGATGCTCTGCTGTCTAGCTAATCTCCCCCCAGGATTGAGTTACCCAATTTATAGCAGACTAGTTATCCTAATTAAAGCAATATCCCGCCTGACTATTTTTAGTTGTTCGCCACCCAAAATATTTGAGTGGCGAACACTTAGGGAAAGCGAAAATGTCTTTAACCTTTGACTTTCTCCCAGGGTTGACTATGCAGCGACAGGAGTAGCAAATCTAGCATATCGCTCAATATAGAACTCCTTACTATTAGCGATCGCCACAACTGAATCACGTTGTTTTACAGCTTTTTTCCAGCGACGTAGACGAGTAAATTCCTCTGGTAGCGCCAAACCTCGATAATGCTTCAGTGCAGGCCAACGCTCAAACCAGGGATAAAAGGTGAAATCAACTAGACTAATTGATTCACCAAACCAGTAGGGGCCGTCTCCTGATAACTTCCCTAGACCTTCATTTTCGATAAACTCTAAATGTTTATACAGTTCTTGTTTAGCCGCTTCTTGCTGTTGAATATCGGGACTACGCAACAAAGCAGAAAAAGCCGGAACGAATCTAGTATTAGCAAAATCAATCCAGATACGAGCTTGGGCTTTAGCAATAGGACTACTGGGTAGAAGAGGCGGCTGAGGAAATACCTCATTCAGATATTCGTTAATTACTGCTGATTCCCAAACTCGATGATTACCATGTACTAGTGCTGGTACTTTGCCATAAGGAGAAATATCTGTAAATCCTTCTGGCTTGTTCTGCAAATTAATCTCTATCAAATCAAAGTCAATGCCTTTTTCTTGAAGTACCAAACGCGAACGGTGAGCATAAGGGCAAACTACCGCGCTGTATATCTTAATTTCAGCCATGTTGATATTCCTGTATGAATAGGAAGGATTGGTTTATTAGCATCGCCATAATTTTCTACACCTTTGCTTTATTCAGAGATACCCAACTTCTTCGAGAAGTTGGGTATCTTGTTTTATGGTGCTGGATTTGGATATTGAGTGTGAACTGCATCCAATTCTGCCAAAATGTCTTTATCAAGAACTACATTGATGCTTTCTATATTCTCTTTGAGTTGTTCTAGTGTAGTAGCACCAATAATCGTACTAGCAACAAACCAACGACTCCGCACGAATGCGATCGCTAGTTGTGCAGGACTCAGTTGATGGCTTTTGGCAATATCTACATAAGCTGCTACTGCTTTGCTAACATTTGGTTTTAAATATCTCTGACCAAAGTTTTCAAATAAAGTAACTCTTGCTTTCTCTGGTTTACCATGAAGATACTTACCAGTTAAATAGCCGAATCCCAAAGGACTATAAGCTAATAAAGGAATGTTCTCGTAATAAACTGTTTCTGCAAGTGCGCCATCAAAATTTCGATTGAGCAAGTTATAAGCATTCTGAATTGAGACAACTTTAGGTAATCCCAATTGTTTAGCCGCATGACTAAATTGTGCTACACCCCAAGGAGTTTCATTACTCAAGCCAATATAGCGAATCTTTCCGGCATTGATGACATCAGCAAAAACTTCTAGCTGTTCAGTGATGGGAATCGTTTCCCCTACCTGAGTGGGATCGAAAACTGTTTGTCCAAAACGGGGTACATAACGATCAGGCCAATGAATTTGATATAAATCGATATAATCTGTTTGTAATCTTTGCAGACTATCATCCACGGCTTGTTTGATATTATCGCGGTCAATGGCTTTTGCTCCACCACGTACCCATTTAAAGCCACGACCAGGCCCCGCGATTTTAGTAGCAATTATTAGTTGCTCTCGCTGTTGATTTTTTAACCATTCTCCAATATAAGTCTCCGTTAAGCCATAAGTTTCAGCGCTGGTCGGTACTGGGTACATCTCAGCCGCATCTATGAAATTAACTCCTTGAGCAATTGCATAATCTAGTTGTTGATGGGCTTCTTCTATAGTATTTTGCTGCCCATAGGTCATTGTGCCAAGGCAAATATCAGAAACTCGTAGATCGCTATTACCTAATTGGTTATATTGCATATTTTGGGATGATTTATTTATTGAATTGACAACTTTTATTGTTCAGTTTGTATTACTCAATAATTTTTCTTTTGTGAATCAATGAAAATTATATAATCAATACTACGGTAAATCAATCAAATTACCTGTATTTACAAGAAAATTCACATGATAATGTGGACAAACGCCTACTTTGATCCTCTAAAAAGATTAGCGATCGCCATATTCAAAATTCTGGTATCGATATAATTCTAGTTATTCGTGTCCACACACTAAGGAGAAACAAAGTATGACAGTCTTACAACTTCCCATCATTGATATTAGTGGGTTAACTTGCCAAAAGAATAACTCTTTTGATGTCTTTGCAGAGCAGGTCAAACAAGCGTGCCAAGATTACGGTTTTTTTTATATTGTTGGACATGGAGTTGATGAACAACTGCAAACGCAGTTAGAACATCTCAGTCAAGAGTTCTTCGCCCAGGATCAAGAAACTAAACTGAGAATTTCTATGGCTCTTGGTGGTAAAGCGTGGCGAGGATATTTCCCTGTGGGGAACGAGTTAACATCAGGTAGACCAGACTTAAAAGAAGGTATTTATTTTGGTTCCGAGCTAGAAGACAATCACCCACTGGTGAAAGCTGGTACACCAATGCACGGTCGCAATCTCTTTCCATCTAATATTCCCCGATTTAGGGAAACTGTACTTGAATATATAGACTCAATGACCAAACTCGGACACATCCTCATGGCTGGTATAGCCTTGAGTCTAGATTTAGACAAGTCTTACTTTGCAGAACGTTATACGAAAGATCCATTGATATTATTTCGCATTTTTAATTACCCTCCTAATTTAGGGTCTCAATCTGAATGGGGCGTTGGCGAACATACAGATTACGGAGTATTAACTATTCTCAAGCAAGATAACATCGGCGGATTGCAAGTCAAATCCAAGTCTGGTTGGATAGATGCTCCTCCTATTCCTGGCTCCTTTGTATGTAACATTGGGGATATGCTCGATCGCATGACAAGAGGACTATATCGCTCCACACCCCACCGCGTTCGCAACCTATCAACAAGTAATCGCCTTTCGTTCCCGTTCTTCTTTGATCCTAACTTTAACGCTGAAGTCAAACCCATTGATCTGAAGGATGTAGTAGTAAAAGATGATCAAAGCGATCGCTGGGATAAAGCTAGTGTTCACGAATTTCGTGGGACTTATGGCGATTATCTCTTGAAAAAAGTATCTAAAGTCTTTCCAGAACTACGTCAAAAAGTGCTTTAGAGTGATGAGTTAAAATCTAGTCCCTAGATACCCAAATTAACTTTGATAAGGACGGGGTAATTGGCGCAGTTTATGAGCTGTATCCAATTCACTATTGCTTTTTCTACCATATCCCCAACCTAAGAGGCGACGATATTCACCCATGATGCCACTTTCAATTAAATCATCCTCATTGATTTCCATATCTGTATGAGATTGGGGTGCAACATAGAGCGCATCCGCAGGACAATATGCCTCACACATAAAACAAGTTTGACAGTCTTCCTTGCGGGCGATTATGGGTGGTTGGTCAGGTACAGAGTCAAAGACATTAGTAGGACAAACTTGGACGCACAAATTGCAATTGATACAGAGTTTATGGCTGACAAGCTCAATCATGACCTGCTCCTGCTATAACTTTGATACAGATGATGTGGTGGGAGTAGTGATTACTGGTTGTTTAGTAGGAGCATCCGTAATCCAATCACGCCTCACCCAAAGCTTATCTAAACCGCCTGTAGCTTGGTAATAACGCTGATTTGGATCGGTTTCGGGATAATCTATGCGAATATGTTCGCTGCGTGTTTCCTCGCGGTTTAACGCGCTAAAATATGCCCATCGTGCTACAGCCGTCAGAGCAGCTGCTCGACGAGAAAATTCTACATCACGGACTGTATCTTGTTTGGGGTTTCCTTGTACTTGCTGCCACAGCGTTTCTAATTTAGCAAGGGAATCTAAAAGTCCTTGCTCAGACCGCAAGTAATTCTTCTCCAACGGAAACATCTGGGCTTGTACACCATGCACAATCGCCTCGTTATCGAATGTTGCGGAAGTAGGAGAAGATGAGCGCAATCCCACTTGACCAGCCGGACGCGCCACCCGTTCATGAGGATGAGCGCCCAAACTCTTGGCAAAAGCAGCTGCCCCTGCTCCTGCCCATTGCCCTGTGGAGATTGCCCAGGCAGCATTGGGGCCGCCACCCCCAGAAGCTAAACCGGCTAAAAACTCCCGTGATGCAGCATCACCCGCCGCATATAAGCCAGGAACCTTTGTAGCACAAGTATCATCCACAATCCTGATTCCACCTGTCCCACGGACTGTCCCTTCCAGAACCAGTGTCACAGGCACTCGTTCTGTATAGGGGTCAATACCAGCTTTTTTATAAGGTAGAAAAGCAATGAAATGAGATTTTTCAATCACTGCCTTAACTTCAGGCGTAGCTCGATCTAAACGAGCATAAACGGAGCCTTTGAGCAGGGCATTAGGTAGGAAAGAAGGATCACGACGACCATTGACATAACCACCGAGATCATTACCCGCTTCATCGCTATAACTAGCCCAACCAAAGGGAACACCTCTAGTTACCGTCGCATTAAAAGCCGTCGAGATGGCATAGTGATTAGAAGCTTCCATACTAGAGAGTTCGCCACCAGCTTCTACTGCCATCAGCAGTCCATCACCTGTATTAGTATTGCAACCTAATGCTTTGCTCAAGAATGCACAACCGCCATTAGCCAAGACTACTGCACCAGCACGAACGGTATAACTACGATGATGTTGTCTCTGTATACCTTTTGCACCTGCCACCGAGCCGTCATCAGCTAATAAAAGCTCTAAGGCAGGACTTTGGTCAAGAATCTGCACACCAACACGCAAGAGGTTTTTGCGAAGCACCCGCATATATTCAGGGCCATAATAACTCTGACGCACAGATTCCCCATCTTCTTTAGGGAAACGATAGCCCCAACTTTCCACCAGAGGCAAACTCAGCCAAGTTTTTTCGATAACCCGTTCAATCCAACGTAAGTTAGCGAGGTTTTTCCCGATGCGATAACGCTCGGCTCCAACTTTCTCCCAATTCTCTGGAGAAGGAGCCATGATGCCGTTACCACTGGCCGCCGCCGCACCACTCGTACCCAGAAAACCTTTATCAACAATGATGACTTTGGCTCCTTGGGATGCGGCTGACCAGGCTGCCCATGCTGCGGCAGGGCCTCCGCCAATTACCAATACATCAGCGCTCAGTTGTAGTTCATCTTCCCTATAGGCTGTTAGCAATTTCCTTCCCTCCTGATAAATTTGAGCTTTGCTAAATTCGAGCATGAAACTCTCTTACTCTCTGCGCCTCTGCGTGAGGTAATTTGATCATCAGCAACGCCCACAAAATTAATAAACAGAAGCCAACAATTTATCAATTGCCGCTCGAAACGCCGTTGCTGCACCAGCACTCATATCACGAGGAGCGCAAATGCGATTTCTCAAATATGCAAAAGCGATCGCCCCCACAGCAGCGAAAATAGGATCAACAGTGCTATTTTTACCACCAGTCCGACCACCCGCTAAAGTTTCACCGTTACCATGAAGTAAAAAATCAGCCAGTTGTCGCAAATGAAAATCAACTGCTTCTTTAACTGTGGTAAAGTCACCATCTGCCGCTAGTGCTTGGACTCCAGAGTTTTTGATAATATCTGCGATCGCCACTTCCCGATTATCGCTCAATCTCTCAGCTGCTTCGGCTCTATATTGAATTTTCTCACTATCCGCCACATCCAGAGGTAGAGGATTACCAATGGGTTCCACTCCCCATCGGCGACGCAACAGTAAATTATTGGTAATATTATCCGACTTCACCCGATGATAAGCAGGATGCTGATTCAGTGCGTCAAACCAAGCATTAATCCGAGGAAAACGCGGATTTCCTTTGATGTGATACCCCCGATACACAGGTAAATTAGCCGCCAATCTATCCAGATGAGGGCTATACATAATATCTACCAAGCTAAATGTACTAACAAAGTAAGGGCCGGGATACTTCGCCAAAGTTTGCTCAAGTTCATCTAACTGAGCTTCAAACTCTGCCTGTAACTTTGCCAACTCATCAACATCTACAGGCGCTTCTCTCAAGAATCTGAAAGCAATACTCCTAAAACCATTAGTATCCGCCTCCTCAACCAACTGTCTAGCAACAGCGTTTTCCTCTGGATTTTCTGGTAATAAGGAAGGATGAGGAAACTTTTCTTCTAAAGCCAAGAGAATATCTTTGGATTCATATACTAACTTCCCCTCAATTTTTGCCCCTGGGACAAGCGTTGTCGGAACTAAATCGGTATACCATTTGGGTTTGTTACTTAAATCAATAAACTCTGTAGCAAAGGGAATTTCTTTTTCTTCCAGTGCGAACCAAACTCGCTCGCAGAAAGGACACCAGGAATTAGTATCTCGGTAAAGCAGGACTGGTGGTTCTGTATTTGGCGGGAGTTTATGTAAACTACTGGGGATGGGTGCAGTAGAAGGAGATTGCCCTGGCCTTTTGACCCGACGCGCAGAAGTATGGTTTCTAGCAGTTGCTAAAAGTTCTTCCCAACCTGACACTGTGTTTTGAATAGACATTTTTACCTCGCTGCTCTAGGAACGCCCGAAAACACAAATAACTGTTGCTCTTTGGGTTCAGGTAAATTTTCACCGAGGTATCGATGAAGACCTACGCCCATATCTCCCGTGGCTGTTAGGTTAAAGCTAACTTCCTCAAATCCAGATGCACTTAAAATTTTCCGCACATTGTCAGAGTAGGGAATACCATTAGAGTGTCCACGAGTCCAGATAACAAAAGCACCTGGTTTACTCAGAAAACTCAGGTTATCTAGTAAGCGATTGAGTTCTGCTTCCTCAGCCAGATTGCCAAAGACACCGCACACAATCACAATATCTGCGGGTACTGCTCCTACGTAGTTAGTAGCAAGAGTTGCATCACCGTTGATCAACTCAATTTGCTTGGCTAAACCCAATGATTCTATAGTCGCTCGTCCACGTTCAACTAACTGGGGGTTGAGTTCAACAAGTCGTGCGTATACGTCATTTATCCGGGGGTGGTTTTTTAAAGTTCCTAGTAAATCTCGCCCATCACCCGCACAGACACTCACTATCCGAATAGCCCCATCTGGTAAGGCATTTAAGCTATAAGCAATATATTCCCGCACGATTTCTAGACGCTGCTGCAATTTTGGCTCAGTGTTGTAGAGGTCGTGCCATTCATACCAATCTTTCGGCATAAGGGCTAATTCCCATTTGATGCACACTGTGTATGTACAAACTACGGTTAATCTATCAAGTAACTGTAATTTATAGATGAAGGCAGAGTATCACAAGTATTTAGAGAAAATCAAGTCTCATCCCTTAACTGGTTTTTGTTGCTAATTGGAGTATGGAGAACAGCGAAGACCGTGAGAAAAAGTCCCTTGGATTTAGACAGTCACTCTTGTACCGTCAAATTTGGTGAAGGTAAAACCATTAAACCGTTCGTTGTATCCCAGTCTTTCATCTCTAAGAATACTGATAGCAACTTCCTCACCTAACGCTAAGCCAGCTGCACCATCGGAACGCCAATGAATACCGCCATGACCACGACCGATGTAATAGTTCGTCGCCAGCTTATTCAACTCACCACCGACTGTCAAAGCTGGGCCACTGTAGGGAATTAGTTTGGTGGGGTCATTGGGATCAGGTTCTACAGGATTGGGAATCACAAAATTCTCATTAAAAAAGGCTTTCAACAACGTAGCTTGCACACCCGCAATCGAAGCAGCACCACCAGTGTAAGAAGAGTGAAATGGTGCGCCTTCTGGATACGCATGGGGTAACAAATAAGTACCAAAAGTGCTGAAGGTGCGAGCTAAGGCTGTGGAATTGAAGACTTGGGAATTAATCGGATAACTAGTTCCATTGACAATGTTGTTATAAACCAATCCACCATAAGCTTCTGGTCGTAAACGTCGATGTACGTAAAACTTTTGCCAATAAGAAGCTCTGATTGCCCGTGAGGGAGCTAAGTTGAGTAAGGCTTGGAAATGTGCCGATGCAAAGGTAGCAGCAGAACCAACTTGAGTTTTGGAGTTGATATAGGGATTTCCTGGATTTAACGGTGCGCTAATGCTATTGAGAATTAACAAAGCTCCAAAGAACAAAGCCCCACCAATGCGTGATAGTTCGCTCAGATCACGAACAGTGAAAACAAAACGGCGTGTGGGATCGAACTTAATGGACTTGCCAGAACTACCTCCATTCTGGACAGTTAGCCATTCATTGTAATTAGTGAGAAAATCATTGTCCCTACCAGCTAGAGCAGTACGAATCAAGGGTGAAATGAATTGAGTATTGTAAGGAATTTCCCGCAACAGAAATTGGGAAATGTGGGGGCCATCCAGCACTCCTGGAGGAGTAACGTATTTTGTTGTCCTACCTGAGCGATCGCGCTGATCAACATAGATAACGCTACCACGAAATAAAGTTTGCGGAGTGACAAAACCGTTCTGTTTTGGCCCCCGGAACTCCGGTAGGCTATTGAGTTCGGCGATCGCTGCGGCGACATTCGGATCTTGAGCAAATCGACTGAAAGGCACATCCCTTAATAAAGCCTGCCAGTAGAGTTCAATCGCCTCCGCCGCTTGTTCGGCACTATTTAGGGTTGGTGGCGGTGGAACTGCTATCTGAGAAGCATTAATTCCTTCTAAACTAATTGCCAACGGCCCTTGAGGATTCACTAACTTTCTTGTACCACCCAAAATAATCTTTTCATAGTCATCTGGGTTCTGTGTTGTTAATGCCTTAATCAAAGAATCATAAGCTTGCAGATCAACTTCACCTCTTTGATCGTGTGGTAATCCCCTCGTGTCTGTAGCAATTTTGTTGGCATAGCGTTCCTCATCGCCGTTGGTAGGATGGGGTGGGATGTCAATTTGCCGATTATTTTGCGCTGCTTGGAGGCGGACTTGAAAGGCTTGCTGACGAAACTTTATATAGTTAAAATCTCGAACGCGATATCTACCCTGAGCAATTTCTCTAGCTTGTGCAATATCTCCCTGTTTGGAACCAGAGAAAGACGAACCGATCATCCCAGTCACAACGCTAGTAGCAGTAAACAAACCAGCATGACCAAGAAATAAACGTCTACTAACACCGTCTCGCCCAAAAAGTCTGCCACGTCTTTTTCCACTACCACGAGATTGAGGATTTGTCGTTTCTTTCTGCTCTTGTATATCTGCTTGAGAAGGTTGATCAAAATTGTCATCTGGTTGCATAGGATTAATCTCTATTTATTGAAGTTTGTAGGAATATGGCAAGGCGACGATTGAGAAAAATGCCGCCCATTTGTTAGTGAAAATAAATTTTGCACCAATCGCTCAATTAATTCATCAGAGATGCGATCGCAATCATTTCAGACGCTTGGGTGTAATTGCTGCCGATAATTGTGGGGGTAGTAGTGCATCTTTTATGTTGATTTTGCGGGGAATTATTTTTTCTTGAAAGTAAAAATCAGCTACCCGTTGTTGTTCAGCAATAATCGTAGGTGAGAGTCTTCTTAAGCGATAAGTACGTCGGCGTGCTACCTTTTCTAAAACTGATACTTCCAATTTCAGTTCCGGTGCAAAAGCCTTAGCAACTTCAGTGGGATTTTTTTCTGCCCATTCGCCTACCTTGTCTGCTTCTTCTAAAAACACCCTTACCAATTCAGGATTTTGAGTGACAAATCTACGTCTGCCGAGGTAAAATCCACCCAATGTGTTAATTTTGGCTGCATTCCTCAAATTGCGAATCGGAATAATTTTTTCCACCAGAGCTAAGAATGGGTCACTAGCTACCCAAACATCCACTTTGTTTTGAATGAAAGCATCACGAGCTTCTGATGGAGTTAAACCAACAATTTGCACATCACTAATTTTTAAGCCCACTTCTTGTAAAGCTTTTGCTAGTAAATAATGTGCATTTGATCCCCTCTGAAAAGCAACTTTTTTCCCTTTAATATCAGCTACTTTTTTAATCGGAGAATCAGCTCTTACTACAACACCTTGGTTTTGACCCCGACTAGGAGTGCGTCCAGCAATGTAGATAACTTCTGTGATGCCTGCGGCTTGGGAAAATATCGGTGGTGTTTCTCCCACAGTACCAATATCAACTCTACCTGCGTTCATTGCTTCTATCAATTGCGGCCCGGCTGGGAATGGCCCTACCCAATTCACTTTGATACCCAAAGCTTTAAACCGTGGCTCTACAACTTTTCGGACTTTAACAATATCACCAGAAGTTTGGTAAGCTAGGTTGATTTCCTTGGCAACAAATCCTCGTTGGGTTTGGGCTTGAGTACTCTGTAATAAGCTACCTACTAGGGGTGTTGAGAAAGCAAATAATCCTAATGCCGAATATTGTACAAGCTGTTTAAAGAATTTACGCCGTTGATCAAGAAATGGTATTTTCATTGCTATGGTATATATTTTTGAAGTAAAGTGCGATCGCTAGGGGATAGAAACTACAAAATGCCAAGATTTTTCTATCGGCCACTAATACGCTGAGGCGTGATCGCTGCATATTGTTGAGAAGTAAGTAATGCCTGTCTAATATCAATTTTCTTCGGTATGATCTTCTCTGCGTAAAATAAATCTGCAATGCGCTGTTGTTCAGCAACTAGAGAAGGAGTAAGTCTTCTTAATCCATAAGTGCGTCGGCGCACCACAGTTTCTAAAAGTGACGGTTCCAGCTTCAGTTCAGGAGCCAGAATTTTCACTACTTCTTTAGGGTTACTTTCTGCCCATCGTCCTAGTTTGTCTATCTCATCTAAAATTACCTTCACCACTTCAGGATTTTGGACAGCAAATTCGCGCCGTGATAGATAAAACCCACCTTGAGTAGCAATTCCAGCCGCATTTCTTAAAGTGCGAGCGCCAGCATTTTTCTGCACAAAAGCATAGAAGGGGTCCCATGTTACCCACGCATCTATTTTTTCTTGCAGGAAGGCATCACGAGCTTCCGCAGGCGCTAAACTGATGGCTTGAATATCCTTAAATTTCAAACCTGCTTCTTTTAAAGCACTGACAAGTAGATAGTGTGATGCTGAACCTTTTTGAAAAACTACTTTCTGACCTTTGAGGTCTGCAACTCGCTTAATAGGTGAGTTTTTTCTGACAATGATCGCACTACCTTCACCCTTACTGGGTTTGCGTCCAGCGATATACACCAGTGGCGCACCTGCTGCTTGAGCAAATATTGGTGGTGTTTCTCCCACTGAACCAATATCAACCCTACCTACATTCATAGCTTCTAACAGTTGGGGTCCCGCCGGAAATGGTGTCCATTCTATATCCACACCGATAGATTTAAGTCGTGGTTCTAAAACTTTTTTGATTTTGACTAAATCTCCAGAAGTTTGATAACCCACTCGTACTATTTTAGTATTAACTCCTGACCGTTTTGTCTGAGCATTGGCTTGTAATATGTCTCCAATTATCGGGGCAGCAAAACCAGATAATCCTAAGGCTGAATATGTTAATAATCCTTGTAAAAGTTTTCGTCTTTGTGGTTCAAATGGTTGGTGCATGGTAAATTCCTATTAGTTATTTGTTGGTCTTAATTTGGCTTGAGACATGACAGTTTTCTTGGCAAAACCAAGTTTATACATCTGAACAAAATAAGTTACTACACCCATCAATAAAAAATAGGTGAGCAAATGAATTTGATATCAATTCTGTGATTTTACAGATGCTAACTTTGGTAGTCACAATAGCATCAGTTACCGCTACTCATACCAATTCAATTAATGATTGCAACATATCATTGGGTGAAGACGCGATGAATCGCGTCTCTACATATGCTTTATTTGTCGCATTCTTTTTTCAAATTGGTATCATTAATAGACTTCTTGCATAAATAATTTGGTGTTGCTGACAATGTTATTTAAGAGTTCCACCCCAAGTCCCAAAGGAAGACTTTTGCACTCTTACTTCATGAATAGAATTCACAAGGAACGTA
The DNA here is from genome assembly GCF_963920875.1 of Anabaena sp. CCY 9910. Taxonomy (NCBI): domain Bacteria; kingdom Bacillati; phylum Cyanobacteriota; class Cyanophyceae; order Nostocales; family Nostocaceae; genus Anabaena; species Anabaena sp. CCY 9910. The sequence continues at coordinate 288,297 of NZ_CAWUDJ010000003.1, forward strand.
TAAAGATATTCTTTCCCTGGTTCCTATTTTTAAGGCAGGTCTAGTGACAAATAAGTGTTAAATAACACTGATTCTATGACTATCTGTCTGCCAATAAATATTAACTACAGCAAATCTATCGATTTAATGTATTTTATTAAAATAGACTTTCTCACAAACAACTATAAAAATCAAGTAGGAGTGATACTAATTCTTGTTCAAGATTTTTCTCCCCAAGGACGCAATTCTATTTCCTGTGTCCAAGCACTGGGGGGTTGACGGAGAATGTCAAGGTAGGTTTGAGCGATGTCTACGACGGCCTACGCATCCAAGTCAAGTACGAAGTATCAAAGTAAACTTAGTCTTACTAACTGTTAGTATTTAATAAATTTAGTTAATCATATATTTTAATGGCTAAAGACTTGAATTTTCTCTAGCACCGTGCAATACTGCTAAGTCAATCTCCGATAAATCGGTCGGTGATGAGTATTTTTTGCGGTCTTTGTCTTACCTGATAAACAAGCCTTTCAGGTCTTCTAAAACTTATGCACGAATGAATTGGGCTAGTTATGTCTGGCGGACTTAACAATACTCCTCTTTATAAATTCAGGAGTGAAAGCTTGTGAGCGTCAGAGCAATGACTTGCTAAAGGAGTTGTCAAGAGGGAGTTAGTAGCAATGTGATTGAATTAGTCAGTGAATCACGATGTATTAAATGTAATCTTTGCGTTACTGCTTGTCCTACTAATGTGTTCGATGCAGTACCAGGGGGTGCGCCGAAAATTTCTCGCCAGAGCGATTGTCAAACCTGTTATATGTGCGAACTGTACTGTCCTGTAGATGCACTGTATGTTGATCCTAACGCTGAGGAATCAGTACCAGTGGATGAAGAAACTTTGATCGCATCTGGGTTACTTGGCAGTTATCGAAAAAATGTCGGCTGGGGTAAAGAGCGCACATCGGCTGCTAAAAAATGAGAAATCTGCTTACTATATCTAAGGAGTAAATTTCATGAATATCCGTCAAGATGTTTCTCATATAGATTTAATTACCGATGTATTAATCATTGGTGGTGGACCGGCTGGTACTTGGGCTGCTTGGAGTGCTGCAACCAGTGGGGCAAAAGTTGTTCTAGTAGACAAGGGTTACTGCGGTACAAGTGGTGCAGCCGCCGCGTCTGGAAATGGTGTATGGTATGTTCCACCAGATCCAGAACAGCGAGAAGCTGCAATGGCGAGTCGGGAAGGGATGGGAGGCTTTCTGGCGGATCGTCATTGGATGACTAGGGTCTTAGATCGCACCTATGACAACATTAACTCTCTGGCAGATGAGGGTTACCCTTTCAGTGTGGATGCTGATGGAAAGGTGATCCGTCGCTCCTTGCAAGGGCCGGATTATATGCGGTTTATGCGGAGAAAAATTAAGCAAGCAGGTGTAAAAATTTTAGACCACAGTCCGGCTTTAGAGTTGTTGGTAGATATAGAAGGCTCTGTGGCTGGGGCTAAGGGTATCAATCGTCAATCTGGGGAACGTTGGAAAGTCCGAGCCAAGGCGGTTGTGATTGCTACAGGTGGCTGTGCTTTCTTGAGTAAGGCACTTGGTTGCAATGTCCTGACAGGGGACGGTTTATTGATGGCGGCTGAGGCGGGTGCTGATTTCTCTGGTATGGAATTTTCTAATGCCTATGCAATTTCCCCGGCTTTTTCTTCTGTAACGAAGACTCGTTATTATGATTGGGCTTCTTTCACATACGAAGATGGGACGGTAATTGAGGGTGCAGGTTCTAAGCGCGGTCGTTCTGTGATTGCTAAAACATTGCTGAATCAGCCAGTTTATGCACGTCTGGATCAAAACATGGATGAGCAAACAAAAGCCTGGATGCGCGCATCTCAGCCTAACTTTTTTGTTCCTTTTGATCGCGCTGGGATTGACCCCTTTACGCAAAGATTCCCTGTAACTCTGCGTTTGGAAGGAACTGTACGCGGTACTGGTGGAATTAGAATTGCAGATTATACCTGTGCTACCTCAGTGAATGGACTGTACGCGGCGGGAGATGCGGCTACTAGAGAATTAATTTGTGGTGGCTTTACGGGTGGAGGTAGTCATAATGCAGCTTGGGCAATGTCTTCTGGCTATTGGTCTGGACAGTCTGCTGCTAATTATGCGTTGAGTTTGGGTGAATACGCCAGTCAATGCAGTGTACAGGGTGTGGGGGAAGCGGGATTACATGGTGAAGGTAACGGTACATTTTCACCAGATGAAGCGATCGCCTCAACTCAAGCTGAAGTTTTCCCCTACGATCGCAACCTTTTCCGCACTGCTACAAGTTTAAGCGCATCCCTAGAAAGGCTAGATGACCTCTGGCAAGAAATCCGCAACAGTCATACACCAGATGATCAGCAAATTGTGCGATCGCGGGAAGCTGCGGCAATGGTAGCTACCGCTCGTTGGATGTACAACAGTGGTTTGCAACGTCAAGAAACTAGAGGAATGCACAAACGCATGGATTACCCACAACAAGATCCCAACCAGCAATATCGGCTCCTTAGTGGTGGGTTAGATAAGATTTGGGTAAAACCTGAGTCATTAGTTGCAACCCAGGAATTAGTAACAGTCTAATTTTTGCGGCAATAGCCAATTATCTTGAGAAACCCTCTGCGTACCTTTGTGCTAATCTCTGTGTTTCTTTGCGTTGAAACAAGTTTTAAACGCAGAGGTACACAAAGTCAGTGCGGAGGGGCGCAGAGTCTTTGCTTGTGAAATTTTGTACTTAAGTTCATGAAATTATTATCTAAATTGGGATTCAAGTTGACTCTTGAGCTACCTGCCTTGAGGTCGCGTAATTATCGCCTCTACTTTGCTGGACAAGCCTTGTCGATGACAGGTAATTTCATGACACAAGTAGCGGTTTTGTGGCTAATTTATCGATTAACTGATTCGGCTTTACTGTTGGGGTTGGCAGGATTTTTTGGACAATTGCCAGTATTTGCACTAGCACCAATTTCAGGAATTTTAGCCGATCGCTACAACCGTCATCGCCTTTTACTACTACTTCAGGTTGTGGGTATTTCTCTATCTGTAATTTTGACAGTCATCACATTTCTGGGTTGGGCAAATTTTTGGACGTTACTGATTTTGAGTGCTTTTTTGGGCATTTTGAAGGGTTTAGATGTTCCTGTACGTCAGGCATTTGTTAGTGATATGGTTAACCGTGAACTGATGGGAAATGCCATTGCCTTAAATGCAGCTTTCCTCAATGGTGCGCGTCTGATTGGCCCAGCCCTTGGTGGTATTTTCATTGCTCAGTTTGGCGCTGGATTCTGTTTTCTTTACGATAGTCTCAGCTATCTTGTAGCTATCTGGGCAATCTCAGCAATGCAGATTACACCCAGAATAGTAGAAATACAGACGAGTAATACTTGGCAGAAACTAAAAGAAGGGTTTCGATATGCTTATAACTTCCTACCTGTCCGTTCTATCCTGCTGTTACTAGCAGTAGCTAGTTTAGTAGGTATGTCTTATACAACACTTTTACCCATCTTTGCAGTAGAAGTTCTGCACGGAGGATCGGAAACCTTGGGCTTTTTAACAGCCGCAGCAGCGATGGGATCGGTGTTTGCCTGTGTTTATCTGAGTTTTCGTCACAATGTAGTGGGTTTAGAAAGAATTATCGCCTTTTGTCCAGCCATAATGGGAGTTGGCTTCATCTTTTTTTCTGTTTCTCAAGTCTTCTGGATTTCTCAGTTAGCTTTGGTTTTGGTCGGTTGGAGTTCTACGCTTCAGGTAGCTGCTAGTAATACAGTGCTGCAATTTATTGTGGAGGATAGCAAACGAGGTAGAGTGATGAGCTTCTACGCGATGTGCTTTATGGGTATGGCTCCTTTTGGTAACTTGTTAGCAGGAACTCTGGCACATTATTTGAAAGCTCCAAATACGCTGATTTTGGGTGGTGTTGTGTGTATCATTGGTTCGGTGCTGTTCATGCAACAATTGCCCCAAATAGCAAAGTTAATATATTTGGAGACACATCAGATGGCAAGCAATTAATTTCTGGAAATATTTCAATTTTATACTTACTCCAATACTCATAGATATATCGCATCACCAGTTCTGTTTGCACTTATCTTTCTCTTAATCGACTATGGTTGACATCAATTCGTCGTTTATCTGTGACTAAATATTAAAGAGTGTTCCCCTGGGACAAAGTGAAGATTCAATAGCAGCTCTTCTTGCCAAACTCCATATTGTGGCTTGGTTTGCCGTAACTACGGGGATATTTAAATCTGCTTCTAATTCTTCTATTACTTCAAATGTTCTCCATGCTGTACAGGGCAACACAATAGCGTCTGCACCTTGGTGAGATACCTCTTTGATAAAAGCTGCGGCTTCATCCGGCGACTGATGCCAAAGGTAATTAGTTTTTGCTACTTCTTTTGGGCGTTCATCACCTTTAAACGTAATTATTTCCAAAGGTGCTTCATTTAAGAATGTTTTTAGCGTTTGGTTGTTCCATTCTGTATAAGGGGTGACTACAGAAATTTTCTTCACCTGGAGATGTAGCAATGCTTCTAATAGAGCTAGAGCCGGAATAACAACGGGTACTCCTAGCACCTGTGTCAAACGTTGTCGTAATTGTTCAGCAAAAACTCGCCCTCGGTAAAATGTTGCTGTTGTGAAACCGTATGCTCCAAAATGCACTCTGGCTTTGGCTAGTTTACTTACTTCCCTAACAGCCTCTTCATTAATGTCATCCATTGATTCATAGCTCTCATAGGCGTGCAGGTGTTTAGCAATTACACGATGGCTATGAATGCTGACTTGACTGGAAAAAGCAGCGTGAAAGTCAGGCTCAAACGTGGTGTTACCTGCTGGGACTAGCAAGCCAAGACGGATCTGCCTATTAGAGTCAGCTTTCGAGTACATTATGATACCTCTTTCTTGATCAGCTTGATTATGTCTAAATATTTATTTAGCTACACTAATAATTAGGTATACATATTTTTTGGAAGACTGTATAATATCTAAATTACGTTAACTCGACCGATAAAGTGTAATATATCACTTAATAGACGTAGATACCTGTGAGTCAAATTATTTAACTGCACTAATCCACACATCTAGCTTCTGTTTTATTGCTCTAGTTTGAGTTGTGCAATTTTACATAGTCTGCATTCACGGTAATTACCAGGAAAGGATTTTATGAGCAACATACAACTGTACTTCGCTAAAGCTTCTACCTTCTCGCAACGTACCCGTGTAGCCTTGCTGGAAAAAGGTATTGATTTCACCCCAATAGAAATTGACTTACAAAACAAACCAGATGGCTACATACAGATTTCCCGCTATGGCAAAGTTCCAGCTATCCAACATGGGGATGTAATTATCTATGAATCTACGATTATTAATGAATATTTAGAAGAAGCTTTCCCTGAACCACCATTGTTACCCCATAACCCTGCAAATAAAGCGATCGCTCGTATCTGGATAGACTACGCCAATACTCGGTTTGTCCCGGCTTTTAACAAATTTCTCCGTGGTAAAGATCATCAGGAACAAGAACAAGGACGAAAAGAGTTTACAGAGGCGTTGCTATATCTTGAACAAGAAGGATTAAGTAAAGGTGATTACTTCTTAGGAAATCAGTTCAGCCTAGTTGACATCAGCTTCTATCCCTGGTTTGAACGTCTACCACTCTTAGAACACTTCCGCAAGTTCACACTACCAGCAGAAACAACTCATTTGCAGACATGGTGGGATCTGGTGCGCGATCGCTCCTCAATTCAAGCGGTAGAAAACCCTGTGGACTTCTATTTACAAAGATTTGCCAAAATTCTTGGTGAACCTGTTGCCATTGGTGCAGGGCAAAAATAGGACACATGACTAATTAAGCCAAAATCTAATTAAACTTACTGAAACCCCTGACTTCAGGCATGGGGAATTCTGAATTTTGAATTCTGTCTTCTGACTCTTTTTCATAAACATTAATATCTTCCTTAGATCAAAACCAGGTATGAGAATTACCTGGTTTTTTATTTAATAAATTCAATTTATCGTTTTAAGAAAAAAGAGTATTTGCTCTTATCTAAGCCAAAACATAATATTAAGTTTATAAGCTAATAAGCTTAACTGTCGAAGACCACAATTACATTTGTACTTCAAATTATTTACGGAAATAATTCCCCTCAACCATTTTGGTAAAAGACTATGGATTGGCTAATTGGTACATCATTGATTGCAATATCTGTGGCTTTTGCAACAACATTTGACGATAATTTATATTTGACAGCTTTTTTTGGCAAGGTGAATCATGCCTTTCGCCCAAAACATATTATTATTGGTGAATTTGTGGGATTTACTATATTGGTAACAGCTAGTCTCCCTGGTTTTTTCGGTGGTCTAGTTCTTCCAGAAGCATGGGTTGGATTACTAGGGATTCTGCCAATAATAATTGGTATCAGCCATCTGATGAATCAGGAAAAGGAAGAAGATAGTTTACAAGCTGTATCAGTCAATTTTGATTGTTCAGTCAAATCTCAACGCCATAAAAAAACATTATTCGCAACCCTCAAAGATCCTCAAACCTACCGTGTATCTGCTGTCACCATTGCCAATGGCGGAAATAATATTGGTATTTATGTCCCTTTATTTGCTAGCAGCAATGTTCCTAGTTTGGCAGTAATTGTATGTATTTGCTATTTAGCAATTGGAATGTGGTGTTTTCTCTCCTACAACCTCACTCGCAACCCTTTCATGGCTTCGGTGCTAATTCGCTATGGTCGGAAGGTGTTTCCGTTTATCTTAATATATTTGGGGTTGTCTATCATCGTTAAAAGCGGAACTTATCAACTTGTACCTAATTTGGCAATGTTTTTCCAATAATACATTCAAGTTGAGGTTAAAACAAATCACTGTCAAACTTTAAGGAAAAAATTCCGAAACTTTTAGTAATTAAACATATAAGCTAATAGTCGTCACAAACTTTTAAAAACAGAGAATAAGATGACACAACAAAGTTATTTACTCTGTTAGCAATTGCTGTACTTGGGTGGGAGTCATTTGTTCAACTTTATATATTAGTGCTGCCAATTTCCTCTACTATAAAATCATCGCCATCAAGTTATGATCAGCGTGATTCTTTGGCTAACACTCTTCATATTTCTTCAACAAAGTTGGAAATGCCTCATACAAAGTAAAAGCGGAAAAGCTTTGAGGAGTTGGGTTGAGTGAATTTATTAAGTTTTGAAAATTCTCTGCTTTATTTTAACTCGATAACTATAGAGTTATTAAGCAATAGTAATTACCCCTACTCAAAGTTTCAGAGGTTTTAACATGGGTCGTCATTCCGATAATTCTCTGCAAGAATCTCCAAATCACACAGAATTGCTGATATCACCTACCAATACAATACCCAAGGATTCACGGCAGCGATCGCAGCAATTCATGCAGAACTTACAGGATGAGATTTGCACAGCGTTAGAGCAAATTGACGGGAAAGCAAGCTTTCACCAAGACTATTGGGAGCGAGCAGAAGGGGGAGAAGGACGTACCCGCGTGATTCGAGAAGGACGGGTGTTTGAACAAGGTGGCGTGAACTTTTCCGCAGTGTGGGGAAATAGCCTACCTGCTTCAATTTTGGCGCAACGTCCAGAAGCAGCCGGACATGAGTTTTTTGCCACAGGAACTTCAATGGTGTTGCATCCTCGCAATCCTTATGTACCAACAGTACATCTCAACTATCGCTACTTTGAAGCTGGCCCTATTTGGTGGTTTGGTGGTGGGGCAGATTTAACCCCATACTACGCCTTTGAAGAGGATGCGGTTCACTTTCATCAAACGCTAAAAAATGCCTGTGATGTCCATAATCCAGAGTATTATCCAGCATTTAAACGCTGGTGTGATGAATACTTCTATTTACGACATCGCCAAGAACAGCGAGGTATTGGCGGTATTTTCTTCGACTATCAAGATGCTAGCGGTAAGCTTTACATTGGCACTCAAGCAGATAGTCCAGCCGCAATTTACAGCCAGAAAGTGGGAAATGTGACGCGGAATTGGGAGGATATTTTTGCGTTTGTCCAGTCTTGCGGTCAGGCTTTCTTACCTGCTTACTTGCCTATTGTAGAACGCAGGCAAGGAACTGAGTACGGCGATCGCCAACGTAATTTCCAACTATATCGTCGTGGTCGTTACGTTGAATTTAATTTAGTTTACGACCGGGGAACTGTGTTTGGCTTGCAAACTAAGGGACGGACAGAATCGATTCTCATGTCTTTACCACCCTTAGCACGTTGGGAATATTGCTACGAACCGAAAGCTGGAAGCCCGGAAGCGGAACTAACAGAAGTTTTTCTCCAGCCTAGAGATTGGGCGTAGAAGAAGGCGGGGGAAGTAGGGGAGGAAGGAGGATTATTTTCAGAATTCTTCTCTTAACTGAAGTTTACTTGGAGAGGAACCTTCCTAGCAACTTCTCTTCTCCCCTAGATAAGGCAATACAATTCAGTTAAGGCAACAACTTAGACTGGTGTAGGTTGGGTGGAGGAACGGAACCCAACATTCACGCATACTTTGTTGGGTTACGCTATCGCTCCACCCAACCTTGTATATTGAGGGAAGTAGTAGACCGTCCCAACCTTGGTCACAATA